>JBEKVA010000204.1:0-7479 GCA_049514475.1 Spirochaetia bacterium | reverse complement strand
CTTGCCGGCTCTTTCCTGGCCACCCGCAGGCGAAGGCCCTCCCGCGCCGCCGGGCAGTGAGGACGGCGGCGTCCGGCGGCACCGTCAGGTGCCGCCGCCCCCCCGATGCTACCCTTTGTCGATGCTGACCATCGATCATCGGCGGTGACCTCTTCCTGGACGCGGGCCAGGTGCGCGACGAGTACCAGCGTTTCACTCTCGACGGGTTTCACCTCTGCGGGGGCGTCGGGCTTCGCTTCGCCTTCGCGGAGCGCTCCATAATGGCCATCGATGTCGGTTTCGACGGCGAGCCGATCTCCCCCCGAAGGGTTCACCATCATCGTGCGATCATCACGGAAGTCGTCATGATATTTGGGTGAATCCAAGAACCCTTTCACATGCACCTGTTTCGAGACACACCACAATAAAATGGCGACCGCCAGAGGGATTTGCCGGATACGCGGGATTCCGGCGCCTCTGGGCGTGTAGGGGCGCGAGGAAACGAACACCTCCTTCACAGCACCTTTTCACACCAGTGATGGGCATACGGCTCGCTGTTGAAAGGCGCAACCTCCGTGTAGCCGCCGCTCCTGTACAGCGCCGCCTCCTTGAGGTACTTGTTGGTTTCAAGCCGCAGGAGCTTGAGCTGCCTCTCACGAGCAAGCCCTTCGAGCTTGAGAAGGATCCGCCTGCCGATGCCGAGGCCACGTCTCGCCTCTGCCACCCACATTCGCTTGACTCTCCGAAATCGGCATGCCATTTCAGTGCCCCGCAGCCGACCCCTTCACCGTGGAGCTATCTGTGCAGGCAAAGCTGGGCGGTCTCGGTTGACGGGTCCTCGACCTGGAGAGTAACCGAGCCGGCAGTGAGAAGCCGATCGACCGCCGCCATCGCCCCGGTCAGCTCGGAGCGCTGCTTCCCGCTCAAAGGATCCAGCATGGATGCCGCGGTCTCATCTGAAAGGCGATTCAGCGTTGCAAGCTCATCGAGCCCGGCATCAGGCTCACGAACTGCATGCGGGCATCCTTTGCGGACTGTCCCACGCGGATGAGGCCTTCGGCTTCAAGGGCCCTGAGCGGGGCTGGTGTAGCCGAAGCCTGTCAGCCCGGGGCAGGATAGAAGAACCTGTAAGACCCCACTTCAGTCAGAGGCTGGTTGTCCGGCTGCTCCTCGCAGCGTTCCTTCAGCCCCTTCTGGAAAGCCTTGAATGCCGCGGACTCGGTGAGAACCTTGTTCTTTTCCTCGGAAGGGAACCAGGCGATGTGCACGAATGTCCGGCCGTCTTTCTGCTTGAATGTCGCGTAGTGGACATCCGGATCACCGATCTGGCGAAGACCTTCATATACCGCCTTCACGAGCCCCTCGTTCTCGGCCACCTTGTCGGCCTTGACCTTGTAGCGCACGACCAGCTGCATCATCAGAGTGCCCTCATTCGGTTGTTTTTCGGATTCTCTTCCACCTCGGCGAGCTTCAGGATCTTCATCACCGGTGGCACGTACATGGCGAACCTGCCGCGAAGGCCCTTCTTCAAGCCATACCAGCCTCCCACCGGGTTCTCCGGCGAGCGTGCCCATGCCTCCACGGTGCCTTCGGCAGCCGGTTTCTGCTCGTCCGCGCTTCCCAGCAGCACCCAGTCCCCCTTCTTTTTCAGCATCTTCTGAAGGTCGGTCAGGCATTGCAGGTGGTAGCGGAGCTCGGTCTTTCCCACCTTCACCACGAGGGCAGGTGGATCCAGCTTCCCCTCCCGCCAGGCGAGGAACTCGGAGGAACCGCTGGGAGTCTTCAGCACCCAGGGGCTGTCAGGCGTGCCCGCGCCGGAAGCGTTCTCTTTCGTCATGCATGACTCCTTTCTCTTCCCCCAGTGTGAGACAACTCACGTAGGCAGGAAGGACAAATCCCCAGTTTCTTGCGAACAACTGAGCCCGCTGGGGCCATTGCTCCCCCATGCCGCTGCCTCCCTCGCTGTGCGTCACCTCGACGACCGTGTGGTCCCCATTGTCGATGAAGCGGACATCCACCGTGGTGGGTTTCTCGATGGCCCCGGGGTACCAGGTGTAGCTTATGGCGTGCGGCGGCTCGCAGCGGATGACCTCCCCCATGCGCAGCTCCTCTCCCGACGGAGTGCGCTCGGCGAACAGGCCCCCGACCTTTGCCTCCAGCAGCATCACCGAGCCCTGCACGCGGCGATGACTCAGCGGCCACCAGAGATCGATGCGCGAGGTGAAGACATCGAACGCGTGCTCCACCGCGCAATCGACCCGAAGGGATTTTCTCACAGGCTCGTTCACCTCGGTTTCCTCCGCGGCGCCGTGTTCTTTGCAACCATGGCGAAACGGGCAAGGGACCCGTCCCAGAACGACTCCAGGGCATCGCGGGCCATGTCGAACCCGTGTGCGTCCAGGTGGAAGAGGTTGCGGCTTCCCTGTTTCTCGTGCGCGACCAGGTTCACCTTTTCGAGGATTCGCAGGTGCTTGGAGACCGCGGGGCGGCTGACCGGCAGCCCTGAGGCAATCTCGCCCACGGGAAGCGGACCGGAGGACAGGATGCGCAGTATCGTCCGGCGGACGGGACTCCCCAGGGCATCGAGCGCCTCTTCTCTCAGCGGCACACCCATGCAGGTAACCTCCATTTTACCGTAACCTTTAGGTTACCAGCAGGAATATACCGCCCCGCCGGCGGGCGGGCAAGCGATACAGTTGTTCTCATCGTCAACGATCACGTCGACGACGGCACCGCCCGTCGAGTGCTACAGTACGGCCCTCACCGCGGGGATGGCACGCACAAGCCGGCTCCAGAGGAAGACCACGGGCACCCCGATGGCCGTGACCACGACGAACTTAACCAGCGGATCGAGGGGCAGGGAGAGGAACACCATCTGGATCGGCACGATCAGGAGCGGGTGCCAGAAGTACGCCGAGTACTGGTTGGCGGCGAGCCACCTGCCCAGCGGCCCCTGGGTCTTGACCGTCTGGCGGAACAGCGCGAGCAGTCCGATGCACATGCCGAAACACACCAGCTCTTCCCATACCAGGTACGCGATCCCGAGGGCCGGCCCGCCGATGGCCTCATGCGGGAGCGGGATCAGCGAGAGTGCGTACCGCACAGCCGCCGCCGCGAGGCCGACCGCCAACCAGATCATTCCCCGGCGGAAGGGGAAGCTCTCGAACCAGCCGCGCCGGAAAGCCACGGCACCGAAGATGAAGAAGGCGAGGTCCCGCGGCACATCGGCGAAGGCGACGCGGAAAAAACCGAGGATGTTCATCCAGCGGTCGATCGGCGACCAGATGCGCACCGCCCCGCACGCCACGGCCACCAGGAGGAGAGCCGCGAATGTCACGGGAAACCCCGGCGCAGGCCGCCTGGTATCCGTGCCGGACTGCGGCGCATTTTTCCCTTCACGGATTCTCCTCCACAGCGCGTAGAGGACGCTGAACAGGAGGAGGTGCTCGAGGTACCAGAGGTGCCCGGCGTTGAAATAGTCGTCCCAGCGGCTGATGTGCTCTCCGAAAAGGAAGATCCTGGACGGGAGCATCAGCGCCGCAAAAGCAAACACAGGAACGCCCAGGCGCACCAGCCGGCCCTTGAGGAAACCTGCAAACCCGTTCCGCTGGTAGGCGCCCACCATGAAATAGCCCGATATCATGAAGAAAAGGCTCATGAAAAATGACCTGTTCACCGTGAAGAAGGGGCCCAGGATTGCGGCCCGCGCCTGTTCCTGCACCGGCCAGTATCCGCCGGTCGGGCCATACGCCTGCCCTACATGATGGGCGATCACCAGGACGGTGAGGAATATCCGCAGCGTATCCAGGAAGAAGAGCCGGCTGGCCGGCACGAGGGATGCCATGGGCTGCACGCCCGCCCGCGCGGAGGTCACGCTCATTGCTTGCATTTCATTTCCGAAGAGGGCGGTTTCTTGCGCAGAAGGTCGGCAAAGGGATTGAAGACGTCGTCCTTCTCGCGGGGCTCCGGCCTGCCGCCAGCGGGGCTCCGGGGCCCGGTGGCCCGCGGCGGCCGCTGCGGTCTCGGGCCAGCCGGCGCCTGCGGCTCCTGCCGCGGCTGCTGTTCCGCTCGCCCCTGCGATCCCTGCGGCTTGAGGCTCAGGCTGATGCGGCGGCGCGTCAGGTCCAGCCCGATGATGCGAAAATCCTTGACGTCCCCCACCTTGAGCAGCTCCATGGGGTCCTTGATGAACCGGCTGCTCATCTCCGACACGTGCAGAAGCGCCGTCTCCTTGATCCCGATGTCCACGAAGGCCCCGAAATCGACAACGTTTTTCACCTTGCCGATCACGCGCATTCCCTCGGAGAGATCCTCGAAGGTGAGCACTCCCTGCTGCAGGATCGGCTGGGGGTATTCCTCCCGGGGATCCCTGTTGGGCTTGGCCAGCTCGCTGATGATATCCCCCAGGGTCGCGGTGCCCACCGCATACTTGCTCTGGATATCAGCGCGCTGCCTGTCACTGAGCATGGCGCCCGACTTCACCAGGGGGAGGATCTCCGCGGCAAGGGCGTAGTTCTCAGGATGCACCCACGTGTTGTCCAGCGGGTTGGGGCTCTCCGGGATTTTCAGAAACCCCGCGCACTGCTCGAAGGTCTTGGGACCCATACCGGGGACTTTCAGGAGGTGGTCACGGGAAAGAATCTTCCCCGAGGTCTCGCGGAAGTGGACGATCTTTTTGGACAGAGCGGCGTTGATGCCTGACACGTACTTCAGGAGAGACGCGGAGGCGGTGTTGAGGCTCACGCCGACGTTGTTCACCACGGACCCGACAACCTCGTCGAGGGATTCGGAAAGCTTTTTCTGGTTGAGGTCGTGCTGGTACAGGCCGACGCCGATTGACTTCGGATCTATCTTGACCAGCTCCGCGAGGGGGTCCTGGAGCCGCCGGCCAATGCTGATGGCCCCACGGATGGTCAGGTCCAGCTCGGGGAACTCTTCCCGGGCGACATCGCTTGCCGAATACACCGATGCGCCGTCTTCATCCACCACCGTGAACTTCGTTTCGAGGGACTTCTCGGCGATCGTCTGCGCAACGACGGCCTGGACCTGCTGGCTTGCCGTGCCGTTGCCAATGGCGATGAGCTGAATGGCATACTTTTCCACCGCTTCGGCTATGACCTTCCGTGCACCCGCCGGATCACGCTCCTGGTTGAACACGAAGTGACCCAGGAGCTTCCCCGTTTCATCGATTGCCGCGCACTTTGTTCCCGTGCGGATGCCCGGGTCCATGCCCAGCACACGGGTGCCCTTCAGCGGGGGTGACATGAGGAGGTTCTTCAGGTTCTCGCTGAAGACCCCCCGGCCGTGCTCGTCAGCGCTGCTGCCGGCATCCACGCGGATCTCGCGCGACACGGCAGGCGACAGGAGCCGGCGCAGGCCGTCGTCGATGGCTTCCCCGTGGAACCTGTTCCTCGTCTCGATGCGCCCCCGCAGCAGCGCGCAGGCGGCCTCTTCGTCCACCTCGATTTTCACCTCCAGCACCCCTTCGCGCTCGCCGCGGTTTATGGCCAGCACCCGGTGCGCCCTGAGTGTGGACAGGGCCTCTGCGTAGTCCCAGTACATCTGGTAGACGGACTGGGCCTTCTTTTCCTCGTCCCCGATGCCTTTGACGACAAGCCGGCCGCTTCGAAGATGCAGAGCTTTCACCGCCGAGCGATTATCGGGATCCTGCGCCACGCTGTCGGCAAGAATGTCCATCGCGCCCTGCAGGGCCTCCTGTGGACTCGACACGGAAAGCTCCGCGTTCTGTTCGTCTATCCGCACGAACTCCTTCGCGCGTGCCATGACAGCCTCTTCCTCCTCCGTGCGCATGATCTCGGCAAGCGGCTCGAGGCCCTTCTCCCGCGCAATCATGCCCCGGGTCTTTTTCTTCTTCTTGTACGGCGCGTAGATGTCTTCCAGCTCCGACATCGTCGCGCATTTGCGAAGATTGCCCAGGAGCTCTTCATCCAGCTTCCCCTGGGAAAAGATGCCGCGGATGATCTCCAGCCGGCGCGCCTCCAGGTTGGTATAAGAAACCAGGCGATGAGAAACCTCGCGCACCTGGACCTCGTCCAGGTTCACCGTCTTCTCCTTGCGGTAGCGCGCAATGAAAGGGACCGTGCATCCTTCGCTGACGAGGCCAACGACCGCGGAGACCTGCGAGGGTTTCACGGCAAGGTCGTGCGCTATCCTGTTCACTATCTCCTGCTGCTGGACGGCGAGGAGGGCTATGGACTCTTCAGTGATCTGCTTCATGTGAAGGCTGGACTTTAACAGATGGGCATGCCCTCGTCCATCCGGGGCAGTGGCCGATTTTCGCCGAATGTTCCATATTACTAGCCATGAAAGATCATCTCGATTCCTCCCGTTTCCAGCTTCCCAAAAGCGTGGTGCCCCGACACTACGACATCGTTATAAGGCCGGATTTCAACACTTTCCGTTTCAGCGGCCGTGTTGACGTGGATATCGAGATGCGCGAGCCGGTGGACCGCATTACGGTGCATTCTCTCGGGCTGAAGATCACCCGCGCACAGGTGGTCGATGCCCACGGAGTCCGTCATGAGGCTGTCACGAAACGGTCGAAGGTGAGGTTCGTCGACCCCGTGTCAGGAGAGGAGCGCGAAGAGCAGTTCGAAGGGCCGGCTGTCCTCGATGAAAAGTCCCAGACCGCGGAGCTCTCCTTCGGGGGAGCGATCGAGAAGGGCGCTGGGAAGCTCAGCGCTGAGTTCGAGGGAAGCCTGGTACAGCCAAGCCTCGAGGGCTTTTATCGCAGCACGTGGACGGATGAGCACAGGATCGTCCACTGGGTAGCGACTACGCAATTCGAGGCAACCCACGCGCGGCGCGCTTTTCCCTGCTGGGATGAGCCTGCGGCCAAGGCCACGTACGCGCTCACCCTGATCATCGATGAGCGCCTGACGGCGCTTTCCAACATGCGTGAAGCGATGGAGACGGTGGAGAAGGGGAAGAAGACCATTACCTTTGCACCGACGCCGCCCATGTCCACGTACCTGCTTGCCTGGTGCGTCGGAGAGTTCGAAAGCTCGGAGCCTGCGTGGGCAAACGGCAAGGAGCTTCGGATCTGGTCGGTGCCGGGGAAGAACACGCTCAAGGGCTATGCGTTGAGGTGCGCCGCATACGGGGTGCAGTGGTACGAGCGCATGCTCGGCGTCCCCTACTTCGGAGGGGACAAGATCGACATGATCGCCATACCGGAGTTCCGCTCGGGGGCCATGGAGAATACGGGGCTCATCACCTACCGCGCCACGGCACTCCTGGTGGACGAGCCGCGCGCGACCGTCGCGGAGCTGCAGCGTGTCGCCGAGGTCGTCTTCCACGAGCTGGCGCACATGTGGTTCGGCAACCTGGTCACCATGGCATGGTGGGACGGTCTCCCGCTGAACGAGTCGAACGCCACGATATTCGCCTACCTCGTGATGGCCGATTTCCAGCCCGAGTGGCGCATTTTCAACACCTTCGGTCTTCACCGCGCGGCGGCATTTGCACTGGACTCGCTCA
>JBEKVA010000203.1:0-7507 GCA_049514475.1 Spirochaetia bacterium | reverse complement strand
AGACCTTGAGAGCGCCCCTTCGGAAAGTATTGTTGTTCTTGCTTCTTGCAAGCGGCCCTGTCGTTTCTGCACCCGCCCAAATGTCAGTAAGTCTGCTGCCCGACGGCGTCTCCCTGGCCGGGGGAGCCATTCTCGCTTTGGCAAGTGAGGGATTTCACCCCTCGATGCAGGAAATGCCCGTCAACATCGACATGGTCAACGGGTTCGATCGTCTGGCAATGTTCGGCTATTCACGGGGATTCGACGTGGCAAGCGATGTGCTGCAATACACGGCGGTCGCCCTGCCATTGACCCTTGCCTTCGGGATCGGCCAGGACCAGGCAATTGCCGCGGGTGTCATATACATAGAGGTGATGTCGCGTGCCCTGTTTGCCAAAAATACTGGAAAGTTCCTTTTTCCGCGGGTCCGTCCATGGGTCTACCTCGCGCCTGAGACAGGTTCTGTTCCCGAGACCTGGGAGGGGAATGATTCTTTTCCATCAGGGCACGCAACCATGACGTTCGCCGCCGCTGCCTTCGGCATCACTGTCGCAGTCCTCGACCTTCCCTCGGGCTCTCCCTGGCTCGTTCCATTTATTGCCACAGAGGCGAGCCTTGCCGTTCTGACGGGGACTTTTCGAGTAGTCTCCGGAATGCATTTCATGACCGACGTGATCGCCGGAGCGGCGATCGGGACGCTCATCGGCATTGCGCTGCCCCTGGTTCACACGTCCATGACAGGAGGAACCATCGGCCAACCTCGCGCCCTGCGAGTCGATGTTCCCCTTCTCGCGCTTGCCCTTTGAAGAGTAGGGGAGTGATACCGTGAAGTGGACCAAGGCACCGGAAACTCTTAAGAAGCTGCTTGAAGATGCCATGGTGGGCATCGAGTGCCAGAAGCGCCCCATGTTCGGCTACCCCGCATACTTCATCAACGGCAACATGTTCATCGGGCTGTTCCAGGACCAGCTTTTCGTGCGCTTCTCGGCTGATCAACTTGCCAGGCTGCTGAAGAAATACCCCTCCATCAGGAACCTGGAGCCTATGCCTGGGCGGCCCATGAAAGACTACTTCGTGCTTCCAAGAGAGCTCTACGACAGCCCACAGGCCCTCAGAGAGGCAATAAACGCCTCCGTCGAGCACACGCGGCAGTTGGCGCCAAAGGCCAAGGCTCCTAAGAAAGCCGTGTCCAAAGAATCGATTCCTAAGACGAAGGCCCTCCTGCCAAAGGCTGTTAAGCCAAAGACGCCTAAGAAGCGGTAGTTATTGCAGGCGAGCGTCACCAACCGCTCAATATCAGGCCCCTTTTTTTAGATTCTTTTTACTTCCGATAATCATTATTCTGTCTACAATTAGAACTTCTCTTCTGGGGCTCAGTATGAGGTCTTGTTCCCGTTCCCAGGTGCCGTTCCGATCAGCGGCTCTATGCCGGGCTTGCGAAGCTGCTTGCGCGACATTTCCTGGTACACGCCCGCACTCGCCTGGCCTGCAATCAGCTTCCATGCTGCCATGGCATGCGCAGGATAGCCGTTGGCAAACGTGGATCCCGCCAGGTAATAGAGGTCCTTGAAAAGATCGCTGGCTGCAACGTACCGGGCGAGATCCGGGCTCCCCGCTACCGCGGCAAGCATGTCCTGCAGCGTCGTGAACTGGTACTCGATGTCGCTTTCGCGAAGATAGGCGTTGATCTGGCTGACCCTGCTGACGGTGGAATACAGCAGATGGGATATGGACTGGGAATATCTCCCCGTTCGATAGTAGAACCAGCCGAGCTTCGAATGGGCATTCATGGCAAAGGCATCGTTGAATCCGTAGAGAAGCAGAACGTGGTCGAGGCCTTTCTGCAGGTAATTCTTCTCCACCTGTGTCCGCATCTGGGAGTTCGGCGTTTCCGCGAAATGCCTGTCATCTGCCACGATGGCATTCAAGCGGTCCTCCATCAGCTTGTACAGGTCCTGGTTTTCGAACAGGCGCGCGAGCTTGTACAGGACATCGTACTTCATGTCGGCAATGTAGAAACCATTTCTCATGTTGTACGCTTTTTCATACTGCGCACGGGCGATTGCGAACTCCCCTTCCGCCAGGTAAACGTCGCCCAGCCCCATCTCGGCCTCTGGGAAGATCCCCGCTATGCCAATGGCATCTTTATAGAACTTCAAAGCCTGGCCATACTCCTTGCGCGCAAGGGATGCGTTTCCCTGCTCATAGATGAACCAGGATCGTGAAAGCGTATCCTCCCCGATGAGCGACGGAGAAATGGCAACGACTGCCAGAAATGCAAGTACCCCTATTTTAAGGCGCATGCTTTCTCCACTTCCTCGCGAAACCCGGCCGCAGCCTGTTCGAATGCGACTCGTCGCACTACCTCGCCATTCCTGAATATGATCGCCATGCCACCCGCACCCGTAATTCCAAGGTCAGCCTCTCTTGCCTCTCCGGGGCCATTCACAGGGCACCCCATGACGGCAACAGTAATGGGTTTTTCGATCTCTTGTATGAAATAGGAGACTTGTTCAAGGAAAGCATGAACATCAAATGAGGATCTTCCGCATTGAGGGCAGGAGATCAGCCGCACTCCCCTTTCCTTCTGTTTAAACTCTCTCAGGATCTCGATCCCAGCCGTGATCTCCTCACGTGGCAGCTCCGAAAAGGACACTCTCACAGTGTCCCCTATCCCGGCGCCAAGGAGCGCCGATATGCCCAGCGTATTTGTGACGACGCCGGGGACCAGGGGACCGGCCTCGGTGACCCCGATATGAAGGGGATAATCGTACTTGCCGGCGAAGAGCGTGTTGGCTCTCACGGTTTCACTCACGTCGGATGACTTCAGGGAAAACACGGCGTCACGAAAATCGAGCCTCTCAAGGGCCTCCATCTCGATTTCCGCAGCAGCGAGCATTGCACTCGCGCGATCCTCCATCCCCTCCAGGTGCGCCGGCAGGGATCCAGCGTTGACCCCAATGCGCAGGCTAACCCCGCTGTCGTGGCATTTTCTTATTACCTCCCGCACATGAGCTTCGTCGCCCATGGTACCGGGATTGATGCGGATATTGGCTACCGCATGATCGAGACATCTCATCGCCAGGCGGTAATCGAAGTGGATGTCGGCAACGAGCGGCATGCCGGCGTTCTGGGCCAGGCTGCCAAGGATATCAGCGGACTCGATGTCGAGGACGGCGAATCTGACAAGGTAGCATCCCGCCCGCCCCAGCTCTTCCAGACGGAGAAGAACCGAGGAAAGCTCGTCTTTCCGCACGGAAATGGGAAATCCGCCGCCGATGATGAGCTTTCCTGCCTTGACGGCGCGGGTTTTTCGCCTCACTGGCAAAAGCGTAACGGATGCGCCGTCAGCTGTCAAACGCGGCACAGCCCACCGCGGCGGTCATCCTCCTTACCAGGTCACCGTGAGCACGATATCGTTCTTTGTCTGCATGATATCCTTGATGGTGGTCGTGTATTTCAGCGATTTGCGGTCAGCCGAAATGGTGCCCATAGTGGAGGACTGGATGGGCTGCGGTGTCTCGATGGCAAATGTGAGCTGGTAGCCGTCGAAAAAGGCATCGAGCATCCGCAGGGTATCCTCGGTCACCGGTTCCGCGGGTGCACGTGCAATGAGCTGCGAGAAGGAGTGGCTCGATCCGTCGGTGCCCGCCTTCAGCTCGGCGTCCTGGAATGCATCGACCTGGGAGAGCGCTTCCAGTGAATCGAAGGCGAGCTCCGCCCGTATCGTTATGTCCTTCTCGTTTTCCGAGCGGTCGAACCGGGTCAGGCGGACCTTGCCCTTCGCGGGCGCGAGAGAACGCTCGAAATCACCACGCGAGAGAGGAAGAGGAACGACGCCCTTGCCCGAGGTCGAATCGCCGAGGTCCGCGACCAGCTGGGACACGCGGTAGGAAAAGACGAGGATGCCCGACCCGTTGTCCCGGATGGTCAGTTTGCTGTCGATGCCCACGCACGAGGCAAGGACAGCGACGGCGAAGCAGAGAGCGGCAATCTTTCGCATCAGTGTTTCCTTGGCGGTACTATAGCGGATTCGGCCCGATTGTGCCAGCGCAGCGGTGTGCACACCGCCTTACGAGGTGGCGCTGCGGCGGTTGTACCAGTTCTTGGCTTTTCTCTTCGTGAGCTGCTCTTCGCGGTGAGCCCAGTAATACTGCAGCGTCCGGGAGTTTTCGCATTCGTGGCAGATCGCCTTCCCTTCCCGAAACTCTTTCTGCGGAAGCCACTTGCCGCACCGCTCGCACTTGCGTTCGTTTGCATGCGGGTCTCTCGCGTCATGGAGGAAGAAATAGCTGGAGCGTATCTTCATCAGGTTTCGATGCGAAACCTGGCCCGTGTTCAGCCAGTGATGAATGGTCGACTGGGTACGCTGGAACATGCGTGCGAGATCCGACTTCGTCATTCCCCACGCGGACATCATCCATTCGAGCATCGCGCGCACGGGTGGGTCTTCCAGCAATTCTTCCGGCATTGCTTTTACCTCGTTACGCCATATATCGGTAACGTATAGCCATTATCTTAAGCGTTGCAAAGAAAATGGCTCCAGGCTATTCCCATTCGATCGTGGCTGGCGGTTTGCTGGAAATGTCGTAGACCACCCGGCCCACCTCGGGGATGCGGTTGGTGATGAGGCTGGAAATGGCCAGCAGGTCTGCCATGGGCATGGGGAAGACATCCGCGGTTATTGCGTCCAGGGAGGCAACCGCGCGCAAGTCCACAACGTTGCCGTAGCGGCGCATGTCCCCGGAGACCCCCACGGACTTGATGGGGAGCAGCACGCAGAATGCCTGCCAGATCTTGTCGTAGAGCCCGCGGGCCCTCAGCTCCGCGATGAAAAGGGCATCCACCTTGCGCAGAAGCTCGCATTTCTCCCGCGTCACCTCGCCGATGATCCGCACGGCAAGACCGGGCCCCGGGAAGGGATGGCGAAAGACGACGGACCTCGGGAGTCCCAGGGCGAGCCCCAGCTCCCTCACCTCGTCCTTGTAGAGCGAAGAAAGCGGCTCGATGATGAGACCGGCGGCGCGCTTTCGCTCCACCAGCGGGGAGCGCACGTTGTGGTGGGTCTTGATCAGGTTCGCCTTGTTCCCCACCCCTTTGCCGGACTCGATGAGATCGGTGTACAGCGTCCCCTGGGCGAGGAAGGAATCCTGTATGCCCAGCTTCCCGATCTCCTGCTCCTGGATGCTCATGAACAGGTCGCCGATGATCCGCCGCTTCTGCTCGGGGTCTGCCACCCCGGCAAGGCCGGCGTAGAACCGATCGGCGGCATCGACGTGGTGGACGTGACGGGCGCCCAGGCCCCCGAGGCTCTGCAGCACCTCCTCGGACTCGTTCTGGCGCATCAATCCGGTATCTAAGTACATGAGGTGCACGCGCTCCGGGTCAAGGCTTTTCAAAAGCAGCGCGGCGACAACGCACGAGTCCACGCCGCCTGAGATCAGGAGCACCACGGGCCGCTCCCCCACCGCGCGGGGCAGCTCATCACGCTGCGTGGCGAGAAAGGTCTGCACGTTCCAGTCCCCGCGCGCCCCGCAGATATCGAGCACGAATGCCTGCAGGATCTCCATGCCGTACTGGCAGTGGCTGACCTCGGGGTGGAACTGGACTCCCCAGAAGCGCTTGGCGTCATTCACGAATGCCGCGGGGATGCCGTTCTCCGATTTTCCTATGACACGGAAGCCCGGCGGCGTCACCGTGAGGGAATCGCCATGGCTCATCCAGGAAACGAAGGAGCTGTCGGGAACGCGCGAGAACAGCTGGGTCTTGTCATCCAGCACGATGCGTGCGCTGCCATACTCCTTGCGCCCCAGGGAGGCGACGCTCCCCCCGTGATCGACGCTCATTCTCTGCAGGCCGTAGCATATCCCCAGCATGGGTTTGCCCGCCGCGTACAGGCGGGTGTCGACGGCGGGCGAGCCGTCTTCGTAGACGGAGTAGGGAGAACCCGAAAGGATGACGCCCCGCGCGGAGGCGAGGTCCATCTCGCTGATGTCGGCGTCCCCGCGCACGATCTCGCTGTAGACGCCAAGCTGACGGACCCTGCGGCCGATGAGTTGCGTGCTCTGGCCGCCGAAATCGAGGATGAGGATCTTGTCCATCAGCTCTCCAGCTCCGCCCGTATGCGCGCGGCGGCATTTTCGTGGGCATCAGCGATGTCGCGCGCGCGCTGCACCGCGATCCCCCGGTAGTTGGCGGGATCGGAAAAGAAGGCCTGCGCGTCCAGCCCCCGCGTGGCGGAAAGCTGCCGCTTCAGCATGTCCCAGAGCACGGCGTCCTTCCGCAGCTCCGTGGAGAGCGGCACCCCTGCCTGCTCCGCCTTCAGGGTTGCCGCGCGCACTCTCTCGTGCGCATCCGGCTCCCCGCCCAGCGCTATCAGCACGTAAATCGGCTCGGAAAAGATCAGCTCCCCGGTCCGCGAAAGGTTTTCCGCCATCTTCTGCCGGTCAACGACAAGGGAATGGACCACGGAGCGCATCCGCGAAACGGCGGAGGCGAACCCCGCAAGGTACTCGGCAACGAACCGCGACGAGGCGGAGTTGGTGAGGTCCCGCTGGTGCTCCGATATCTGGTCCATGAAGAACGTGAGGACCCGGGGGCAGAAGGCCTTCCAGAGGCTCTTCACGTGCTCAGAGTTCCACGGGTTTCGCTTCTGGGGCATGGTCGATGAGCCGACCTGCGTCTCGGTGAACTCCTCCCTGACCTCGGAGATCTCCGAGCGCTGGAGGTTGCGCAGGTCATCGGCGAGGTTTGCAATGATGCCGAAGGCAGTGTTCAGCTCCAGCAGCAGTCCCAGGAGGTACTCAGGCTCCACGAGCTGGGTCGAATGCTCCGAGGGGGAAAGCCCGAGGAGAGAAAGAAACTCGCGCTCCAGCTGCTCGGGATCCTTCACCAGCAGGGAGGTCGCGTTGTAGGCGCCGACCGCTCCCGCGAGCTTTCCTCGCAGCCCCGCGGCCTTCTCATGGATGCGCTGGATGCTCTTGCCCAGGCGCGCCACGTATTCTGCCAGGGCGAACCCGAATGTGATGGGCACGGCATGCTGGCCGTGCGTGCGGCCAATCTGGGCAGTCTCCGATTCCTCCCGCGTTCGACGGATGAGCTCACCCTGGAGGTCCAGGAGGCACGGCAGAATGACGCGGCGGACTGCATCCCGGTAGCGAAGCGCGGCCGCCGTGTCCAGGATGTCGACGGAGGTTGCCCCCAGATGGACGAACGGCCTCACATCGTCGCTCAAGTGCCGCTTCAGGACGTTGACGAGGGCGCGTATGTTGTGCTGGGTGCGCGCTTCCTCCGCGTAGACCTCTTCCGGGGTGATTGCTGCCGCGGCCTCGTCGAGCCGACCTTCCCACCCCGTTCCCAGCCGGAGGGAGGGAACGCGCGGCAGCAGTGCCTTCAGGAGGGCAAGCTCCACCCGCAGGCAGTAGCGCAGCGAAGCCTCTTCCCCCAGGATGGCGCTCAGCTGGGCGAAGAGCTCGGGATCCGAAAGGGAGTAGCGATGGTCGAGAGGGGAGATGTTCTGGAATATGTC
>JBEKVA010000202.1:0-7531 GCA_049514475.1 Spirochaetia bacterium | reverse complement strand
TGACACTCCAGGGCGCTGGAGAGCTCATGGGAAAGCGCCATGCCGCGCGAGGCCGCATCGTGGAGCCTCTGCAGCCCCTGGATGAGCTCACCGACGCTTTTCTGCAGCGTGCCGGCATCGCGGCTCTTCTCATCGGCCTGCCGCTGGATCTCCGTCACGAGTGCCATCCGCTCGAGGATCTGCCGGCGTGCAACGGGGAGCGCCAGCGCCTCCTCGAGCCCGCAGAGAGCCATGCCCTTGATTTCCACCCCTTCCGGAGAGAGGGTTCGGGAGGAAACCTCGGGACGCATCTCCATCTGGTTCTCGAACCACCACTTGTACAGGAGCATCCGCCGGTCGGTCAGCGTGACCCCGCCGGAGGCCGAGCGCACGGGGAACAGGCCGATGTCCCTCAATCCCCTGAAGGATGTCCCCTCGAACGGGTGCAGGCGGCCCGCCGAGGACTGCCACAGCTTTTCGACGAACACCCCGCGGCAATGGGTCCGCATCCCGGGGAACCCCAGGTCGAGGCCTGCCGTGAAAATAGGGCGGGCGCCCAGGAGCCGTGCGAGGTCCCAGGCCGAGGTCGCGACCGACCCGCCGGCGCCCAGCTTTCCCTTGATGCCGACCGCAGTTTCAAGGGTCTCTCCAAGCGGGAAGAGGGAGCTGCAGAGAAAGACGCCGGACCCCGAGGAGCGGAAGACGCGCGGATGCGTGGAAGGCTCGGCCACGAGCGTGCCCTGCCACCCCGCCGTCCAGTCCAGGTACCGGGAGGCCCAGTACTGCGGGTCCACCACGACGGCGAAATCCGGCTGCACCCCTGCCGCCAGGCACGGCCCCAGGGAGGTGTTCACGCAGACCACCAGGAGCCTCTTCGCCAGTGCCGGCAGCCGCGGGGCGATCTCGTCGAAGGATGGACCGCCCGCAACCACCAGGGCGGGGATCCCCTCGAACACGCCCTGCAGCCGGGCAACCCCGGGGCAGGAGAGAAAACGCCGCAGGTTGTGCGTCAGGTTGCGCACCCACAGCCTGCCGAAGCGGTTCAACGTGTTCACGTTGATGTCTTTGCGCAGCAGCCACGACTGGACCACTTCCTCTGCTGCCCGGTAGGGCGTCGGGTTCTTCTCCCAGACAGGACGCAGCCGGAGAAAACATGGCCGGGCGAGCGGCATGCCTTCCAGGAGAGCGGGCAGCCCTTCGGGCCGTGAGCCGACGTGCAGGATGACGTTCTGATCGGAGAGCAGGGCCGCCAGGGGGCGGGAAGAGAGCGCCGCTCGAAAGAGTGCGGCGTCAGGCTCTACGATGAGAAGCGGAAGCCGGGGGTGCCTCAGGCGGACAGCCTCTGCGCCATAGCCCAACCCGAACCCCATGACGATCACCGCGCTGGCCTTCGCGTCGACGTCCTTCTCCACCTGGGCCGCGGCATCGCGCAGCGGATCGTAGAGGCTGTGAAGGTACACCCCGCGGAGGGTCGCGGTGGGGCGACCCGAGGGTGTCACCAGGATGCGCACCGCGGCGGCTTCCCCGTCGGATGAGGCGGCGGCCTGCTCCACGGCCCTGAAAGCGTCGGGATGCCGGGCTGCCAGGAGGCGGAGGTTCTCCTCCTCGTGGCTCACTGCAGCTCCAAGATGATCTTCATTCCTGGTTCCACCTTTGTCCCCGGCGGCGGATCCTGGTGCACGACGAAGCCGCTTCCCTTCATGGTTACCGAGATGTCCTGCCGGAGGAGCAGCGGAAGGAGGAGTTTTTTCGGCGTTCCCGTCAGGTCAGGCATGACGGCCCCGATGGACGCCTGCCGCGGCGCCGCGGGGGCGGCGGGATGCAGGGCGGCCTGCGTGCCGGCGCGGGGGATGCCGAGGTGGTCGATGATGCCCACCGCAATGTCGTGGAACACCGGCGCCGCGATCGTCGACCCGTAGTAGCTCTCCCCCTTGGGGTTCTGGATCACCACGTAGAGGATGACCTGGGGATTGTCGGTGGGAAAGATGCCGATCAGGGAGGCGATGAAGTCCTTCTCCGAATAGGCGCCCCCCGCGGAGCCGGCAACCTGTGCGGTGCCCGTCTTCGCGGATATCCTCACCCCTTCCACGGCCGCCCGGCGCGCCGTGCCGCCGGGTGAGGTGGCCGTCTCCATCCACTCGAGCATCGTCCGCGCTGAATCAGGCGAGATGGCTTCCCACAGAGGCTCGCGGCCGAACTCCTTGATGACGGCCCCCTGCGGGGAAACGATCTTCTTCACCAGAAGCGGCTTCAGCAGCACCCCGCCGTTTGCAATAGCGGTGGCGGCGGCCACCACCTGCATGGCGGAGACCGAGATCTCTTGTCCCATCGCGATGGTGGGCTTCGACCGCGCCGACCACTGGGCCACCTTGCGTACCAGCCCGCTCGCCTCCGCCTGCAAGGGCACCCCGGTGGGGCGTCCGAAGCCGAAGCGCGCAATCATGCGGGCGAAGCTGGCGTTGTCGGTGGTGTCCGAGGCGTAGGCGGCCCCCGCATTGCACGATTTCTCTATGATCATCTGCGGGGTGACGTCCCCGTGCGCGGCGATGCAGCGGATGCGGATGGTCTCTCCGCTGCCCAGCTTCTTCTCGTAGAATCCGTTGCAGAAAAAGTGGGAGTCCGCCGTGATGGACCCCAGGTCGAGGAGCGAGGAGAGTGTGAAGATCTTGAACACCGAGCCCGGCTCGTATGCCACCGTCAGGGGGCGGTTTATGAGGGAGTTGGCGTCGATGCGGGGAGAATCCTTCTGGAACTCGTTGGGATCGAAATCGGGCAGGGCGGAGTAGGCCAGCACCTCGCCGGTGTGCGCGTCCAGGGCGAGCACGGTGATGGAATCCGCGCGGGTGGACTCCATGGCCGCGCGCGCCGCCTTGTCGACGATGTACTGGATGTCGAGATCGATCGTCAGGAACACCTGGTTCCCGTAGACGGTATCCGAGCTCGTCCCGACCGGCTGCGGGGCGAGGTCCCCGTTGAGGGTATATTCGATGCCGTCCAGCGCGACGTTGTCGGCGCCGACGTACCCCACGACGTGGGAGGCGAGCCTGCCCTGGGGGTAGAAGCGGCCGAAATCATCCTCCAGGCGGACGCCGGCGAGCTTGCCAGCGGCCTTCAGCTTCTGTACCGCTTCCGATTCTCCCGGCGTGATCCTGCGCTTTATGACCGCGTAGCCGTCATGACGGCGGATCTCATCCAGGACGCCTGCCGTGTCCATGCCCAGCGCCTGGGAGAGCAGCGCCGAGGTTTCCTCCGCGTTGCTGACCGCGGGCGTCCAGACGGAGACGCGCTGCATCCTCGTGGACACCGCCATGAGCTTTCCCTGGCGGTCGAGAATGTTCCCCCGCTGCACCTCGGGCAGGACGAGGGAGTCCCCCCCTTCCCGCGCCGGAAGCACCACGGTGAGCTTCACCAGCTGTACGACGAGTGCAACGACAATCACGCCGAGCAGGGATGCGAAGATGAACAGCCGCCTCCCGGCGCGTATCTTTTCCCTGCGATCGATCACAGGCAGTGTTCCCCCCCCGGAGGCTTTCATAGTAATACGGCGCGCCACAAATGTCGATATGGTGGTAAGAGAAGCTATGATCACTGTCCTCCAGCGCCAGCAGGTAAGTAAACGCGATGCATCCCCCGTCAATCTCAGGACACGAGCCGAAGGCGTGCGATGGACCGGGGAGACCGTCCCTTTCACCGTGGCCCCGCCGCGGGCCCTCCTCCGCTACCAGCCGCTTCGCAGGCTGCAGCCCCAGAAGTCACGCCCGACGGGTGAGCACAGCTTTCTGCAGCGCCAGCTCATTCCGGTCAGGCGCCGCAGCGGGCTCATGCGCCCGCCCGAGCGGACTATGCGGACGGTCGTCGAGCAGCGCAGCCGGGATTCGCGTCCGCGATTCGAGGTCCGCCAGGAGCGACGGCCGGGCACGGTGCGCGCCAAAACCGCACGGGGTACCGTGCGCGCCCAAACCGCACCAGGTATGGTGCGCGCCCTGTTCGCTGCAGCCTCTGGCCGGCGGTGGGTCCTGCTGGTGCTCCTGCTCGCCGCCCTGGCACTCGTCGCGGCCGCCATCATCGGCATGACGGGACTCCCTTTCGCCGTGTCGGTCCCGCTCCCGCTGCCGCAGCAGCATCCCGCGCTGCCGACCCCTTCTGACGTCGACCCCGCGCTGTACGGGCTGGTCCTCCCCGAGCCGGCTCCCACACCGGATGCGAAGGTAAACCCGGTGCTCCTGAGCAGTCTCAAGGTGACCCCTTACAGGACGCAGTCGGGTGACTCGATCTCGCGGATCGCGGCCCGCTTCAATCTGAACATGGACACCCTTCTCAGCTGGAACGCCATACGGGATGCGCGCGCGATGCCGGTGGGCACGCAGCTCACCGTCCCTAATGCCAACGGCCTGAAATACACGGTGCGCCGTGGGGACACCCTGGAGGGAATCGCGCGGTCCTCGGGGGTGGAGCTGAACAGCCTCCTCGACTGGAACCGGCTGCCCAACTCCGTGATAGCGGTCGGCCAGGAGCTGTTTCTCCCCGGCGCGCGAATGAATCCCAACGAGATGAACCGTATCCTGGGCAGTCTCTTCATGTATCCCGTCCAGGGAAGGATAAGCTCTTTCTTCGGTGCCAGGCCCGACCCCTTCACCGGCGTGCAGCGCTTCCACAACGGGGTGGACATCGTGAACCGGCCCATGTCCCCGATACTCGCTGCCATGGCCGGGACAGTGGGTGACGTGGGCTTCTCCTCGGATTACGGGTACTACGTGATCCTGAAGCACACCGGCGGGTACCAGACCCTTTATGGCCACCTCACCCGGTACCTGGTCTCACGCGGCCAGAAGGTGCAGCAGGGCCAGAAGATCGGGGACCTGGGCAGCACGGGGTACAGCACGGGACCGCACCTCCATTTCTCGATTTTCCACAATGGCGAAGCGGTTGACCCTTTGCGCTTCATCAAATAATCTAAAGCAGATCATGTCCGGCACACGGAGAGAACGTATCATGCAGGCGGCTCGGCAATGTCTGTCCCAGGGACTGATGCCGATACGCCGTCATGTCATGAGCGCCACGGCCCTGCTCCTGGTCGTGAGCGCAGTCCTGCTGGTTCTCGACGCGCGGCTGCCGTTCCCTCCGCCCTCGGAGCGCATCCTCTACGATCCCTCAGACTGGTCCATGCTGATCCGCAGCCCGGCGGTGTCCGCACCCCGCCCGGGTCTCGAGAAGACCACGGTCCCGGCCCTGTCCGTCGGAGGCTATACGCCCCAGCAGCCGCCGCTCACCGTGATGATGTACAGGGCGAAGCCGGGGGATACCTTCAGCGGCATCGCCGGCAAGCTCGGCCTGGACATCGACACCATCTCGTCGCTGAACCGCACCGAGGGGCGGGGAGTTCACAACGTGACGGTGGGGGAGCTCATCAGGGTCCCCAGCCAGAACGGGATCTATCTCAGCCTTGGCGGGGATTTCGACGAGATGTGCAGGAAGAACTCCGTGGCCCCTGAAGACGTGCTGGGAGCCAACGCGATTACCCGCGATGAGCTGCGCCCGGGCATGCCGCTGTTCTTCCCCGGCGTGCAGCACACGGGGTACGCGCGCGCGCTCGCCGAGGGGGTGGGGGTGGCCCTTCCCCTGCACGGCTGGGAATCATCGCCGTACGGGGCGCGCTTGGATCCCTTCACGGGCCAGCGCAGCCGCCACAACGGCGTGGACATCGCCGCACCGATGGGTTCCGCCATCCGCTCCGCCACGGATGGAGTGGTGTGCGCCGCGGGTTGGGATGACCTGCTGGGCAACTACGTCGAAGTGCGCGCGCAGATGGGCTACAGCTACGTCTACGGTCACATGAGCAAGATCCTCGTCGGCACCGGCACGCGGGTGTCCGCCGGCCGGGTCCTGGGCCTCGTGGGAGACACCGGGTATGCCACGGGCCCGCACCTGCATTTCGAGGTACGCAAGTACGGCGTGCCGCAAAATCCGAAATATTATCTGCCGGGAATCCGATAATCCTACGGGGGCCCCGGAAAATGAGAAAGCTCGTCCTCTCTATCCTTGCACTCATTGCGCTGTTCTCCGCCATACGCGCGAGCTCTGAGGCCATCGTCGTGCCGGGTGCCGGGGCAGGTCGCGGAATCCAGGTGCATCCCGGCCTTGTGGAATTCACCGACGGCTCGGCGGAGGTCGGTCTTGCGTTCGGCATGGTGGAAAAGTCGGCGGCTCAACCGGGCATATGGAACCTTCTTCCCGTCCGACTGGTGTATCGCAACGGCGACAAAAGCATGGCCGTCGGCCTGAACGGTCTTTCGTTTCTGCTGCGCGGCGGGATGAACGTCGGCAAGCCGCTGCGGATCACCACCCCGCGGGATGGTGATGTCATCAGCATTGGCGGCAGGGTGCTCGTCGATGCCCCCGTGCAGGGTGACGTGTGGACTCTGGGTGCCGACATCGAGCTCACACCGCGGGCGGTGGTCAGCGGGGACATCGTCGCACTCGGCGGGAAGGTCCTGGGGGCCTCGCGGGCCGTCGTGCAGGGCACGATCAGCCAGGTCCCCCAGCTGAAGATTCCGTTCCTCGGGGTGATGGGCACGCAGTTTTCCGTGCAGGCGCTCGGTTTCGGGCGGCAGCTGCTCGGCTATCTCCTGCTGGGAATCGGGCTGTTCCTGTCCACTTACTATCTCACCGCGCACGCGCGCGGCCTCTACCACGGGCTGACGGGCGCCTGGAGGCCTGCGCTGGTGACCCTCGTGATTTCCCTCGTGCTGGTGCCGCTCTTTGCGGCTCTGCTGGTCGTCTCCGTGGTGGGCATCTTCCTGCTCCCCGTCCTTGCCATCATCGTTGCCCTCATCGCACTTGACGGTTTTCTGCTGCTCTGCGCCCGGCTGGGCGGCCTGCTGAGGAAAGCGGGCGGAGGCGGGGCAGGGGAGGACTCCCTGTTCCTGCTTTCCTCAGGGCTCCTGGGGCTTTTTCTCCTGAAGCTTCCCGCCCTCGCGGGCATCGTGCTCACGATGCTCCGCTCCGACGCCGCGGCCCGGGCGGGAGATATACTGCAGCAGGTCAGCCTCGGGCTGATGGCTGCGGGACTGCTCTATGGATTCGGAGCCTCCCTGGCCCACGCCCACGCACGCACGGAACGCTGACGCCTGTCGGCTCACGCGTTCCGACGCTGTCCCGATCCCCTACTGGCCGTGGCAGTACTTGTACTTCTTTCCTGATCCGCAGGGGCACATGTCGTTGCGGCCCACCTTGGGCACCGTGCGCTTCACCTGGACCTGCTGTGGCTGCGAGGCGCCCCCGTTGCCGCCGGCCGATCCGCTGGCCCCCACCGCTGTCGTCCCCGAGGCGCCCGCCGCGAACTGGCCCATTGCGTTGTGGGATGCCTGCACCCCCGCCACCGGCCGCGCGGCCAGCGGCTTGTCGGGAGCCTGCTGGATGCGGACCCTGAAGATTTTGCGCGCGATCGAGGTCTTGATCTCGTAGAGCATGTCGTCGAAGATCTGGAACCCTTCCAGCTTGTATTCCAGCAGCGGGTTCTTCTGGCTGTAGGCGCGCAGGTACACCGCCTCGC
>JBEKVA010000201.1:0-7545 GCA_049514475.1 Spirochaetia bacterium | reverse complement strand
ACGCTCATCGACATTTCCGTCACCTCTCCGGAGTCCGGACTCGCCGCTCGCACCGCCAACGCTGTGGCCCAAGCCTATCAGGAAGAGAACCGTCTTCAGCGCAACCAACAACTCTTCGGGGCGCGCCACTTCATCGAAGAGCAAGTGGCAGCGGTAGGGACTCGCATCCAGCAAGCCGAGGACGGAATTCTCGCCCTCAAGGAACGGCAAGGCTTCGTATCACTGAACGAGGAGACCGCTGCCTCTGTGGCCCGCATCGGTGCCCTGGAGAGCGAGTATGAAAAGGTCCGCCTGGAGCGAGAGGGGATCGTCCCCCAGATTCAAGCGTTGCAGAACCCTCAGATTCTCGAGGGGACCATTCTCCTGAGGATCATTGCCGATGCCGGCGATCCCGGTATCACCAAGCTGAACAGCGCCCTAATCGATCTCGCCCTGGAGCGCGAGAACCTTTTGACAACCTTGACCCCCCAGCATCCCCAGATACGCGATCTGGACGCGAGAATCTTGGCAACACGGGAGAACCTGAATGCTCGGATTCGGACTGTCCGGGACAGCATGATTCGAGAGATCCGGGCCAAGAGTCAAGCCCTGGAGGTTCGTGCCGCCGAGCTGCAGATCCAGATACAGAAAGCGCGTCAATCACAGCGAAACTTTCCGGATGTATCCCGGAACCTCGCCCAATTCCAGAGAGAACTGACGCTTAATGAGAATCTGCTGACCACGCTGCGCTCAAAGCAGCAAGAAGTCCAGATCAAGGAAAAAGAACAGGCGGACGAGGTGGTCATCGTCCGCCCGGCCATCCCCCCGTCTCAGCCCATGAATCCGCCGCAGATGGGCGGAAAGACAATTGTCGGCCTGTTGATCGGCTTGACTGTCGGGCTTGTTCTCGCCTTTGTCATGGAGTCTCTCGATACTTCAATCGGCACGATTCAGGATGTCGAGGGGTATCTTGAGATGCCGGTCCTGGGTCTCATTCCGCTGATTGACCCCGCAAAGGATCCCCTTATCGCCCCCCCAGCCGATGATGAGGAAAGCGGCCCTCTTCTAAAGATGCGCCCCTTCCTGGTCTCTCTCTTCAGTCCGCGATCCACGATCGCCGAAGCCTATCGCTCACTTCGGACGAATGTCGAGTTCCTTTCTTTGGAGAAGAACCTCAAAACCCTCTGCGTGACAAGCGCCTCCTTGATGGAAGGCAAGACCACAACGGCCATCAACCTGGCAATCACAATCGCCCAGACGGGGAAGAAGACGCTGCTGGTTGAATCCGATCTCCGGAAGCCGTTCCTGCATCATGCGTTCGGAATCGACCGGGACCCCGGCTTGTCTGACGCCATCGTCGGAAATAAGGATTGGCGGGAATGCTTGCGAACCGTCACGGACCTGATGCTGGGTCCGCTGGGCATCGAGAAGCTGATGGCGATGCCGAACATTGACAAGCTTTCCCTGTTGACCAGCGGCAGTCCGCCACCGAACCCCTCGGAATTTCTGAACTCCCAGCGAATGACCGACCTGATCGCCATCTTCCGGAAGGAGTATGATTTCGTCATCTTCGACTGCCCTCCGGTTCTTCCTGTAACGGATGCCGCCATCTTGGCATCGAAAACAGATGGCACATTGCTCGTCTATCGCGTAGGCAAGATCGCCCGCTCTGCCCTGAAGCGCACAAAAGTCCTGCTAGAGAATGTCCGCGGCCGCGTCCTCGGATTGGTCTTGACCGGCCTGAAGGCAGAGGTGAGCCCCGACTACGAGGAGTTGCAATACTACCGGTATGCGTATGGGAATGAACCCAGTCGGGTAGAAAGGGAGCGGATACCTCGACAGAAGAAATCGCTCTCAAGAAGAATCGCAGACCTCTTCTCTCGACGCGTGAGTTAGGAGCCGTTACGAAATAACATGGCCCTTTGTTGTGATTTCGTTACGACTCCTTATGCCGTTCCGGAATTTCTCCGGTCAAATTATTCCTTGACAACGGCTTAGGCCCGCCGCGCCTTCGATATGACAATGCGCTCACAGACATCTTCGACAGCCCCGATCGCGCTTGTCGTCTTCCTGCTCCTCCTCGCAGCAGGCGGAGGACTGCTTATTGCCAAGACCGACCCCGGTCTCAGCCTGGGCGTCGTCTTCCTTCTCGTCGTACTTTTTGCAAGCTTCCTGAACACCGAGCTCGCCCTGCACATCATCCTCCTTTCCATGCTACTTTCTCCTGAGATCGTCGTCGGGGGCGTTGGAGGCGTCTCCCTCGGAAAGCCGGTGGTGAAGGGAGACTTGCTGGTTCTCCGGATAGAAGATCTCATCCTTGGCGTGGTCGCCCTAGCCTGGATCGCCAAGGCAGCCATCTTCAAGGATCTTGGCCTGGTTCGCAAGACGCCGCTGAACACACCAATATTCGCGTATCTGGCGGTCTTGACCGTCGCCACGCTGTTCGGTGTTCTTTTTGGGAGCGTCAGACCTCTCCGAGGATTCTTCTTCCTTCTCAAGTACATCGAATACTTTGTGGTCTTCTTTATGACCGTAAATTCCGTTCACGAGGAGCGACAACTCCTGCGTCTTCTTGCCACTGCCCTTGCCACCTGCGCCATTTCATCGGTCATCGGTATCCTGCAGATTCCCTCTGGCGACCGAGTCTCCGCGCCTTTCGAAGGACAGTACGGAGAGCCAAATACCTTCGGGGGGTATCTGGTTCTCATGCTGGCAATCATTCTGGGGCTGGCCCTTGCGGCAAAGACCCTGCCCAGGCAGATCGGCTGGTACGCGTTCGCCGCGCTCATTGCTCTTCCGCTTCTCTTTACCTTATCGCGGAGCTCCTGGCTTGCCGCTATTCCAATGCTGCTAACCTTGATATTCTTTAGCCCTCGGCGAGTGATCATCATTATCGGGGTGTTGTTCTCAGTGGTCTTCGGTGCGTCCTTCATGCCGAAATCAGTCATCGATCGCTTCAATTATACCCTCAATGCCAAAGAAGACCGCGGGGATTACGAGATCGGCGGTGCCAAGGTTGACACATCCACCAGCGCGCGGTTCGACAGTTTCCGGCAAGGCCTCGCGGGCTTCGCCAAGAGCCCATTTTTAGGTTATGGGGTGACCGGCTTTACCTTCATGGACGCTCAATTCGTGCGGGTATTAGTCGAGGCAGGCCTCTTTGGCTTCGCAGCGTTCATCTGGCTTCTGTACCGAACCTGGCGAACTGCTAGGGGTGTTTATCAGCAGTTGGTGGGGTCAAAATACGAAGGCCTCGCACTCGGATACTTAGCCGGCCTTGCGGCCATGATTGTACACAGTATTGGCGCCAACACATTCATCATCGTTCGAATCATGGAGCCGTTCTGGTTCCTGACCGGCATCATTACCCTCCTCCCAGCCTTGGTCGTGAGCGAACCCGCACCGCAGCCAGCACCCCTGACAAACTCAGCCGTCGGATCTGGCCCTCGGCACGGCATTGCAGCCACACCACGATGAAGCTGAGCAGACTCTTGCTGATATCGTCTGCGTAGGATGGACCGAGGACCGGCGACGGGGGACGGGGTGGCCCTTGCTCTCTGTCTCCAGTCATCAGTCCCCGGTCCCCGGTCATTATTATTGACCATGTCGGAAAACACCCCTCACGAAATTCTACTCTACAAGTTCCAGAAGCTAGACGTGTATGGGTTAGCCCTAGAGTATGCGGACATCATTTCCGAAATCGCCAAGAGGCTTCCAGGGGCCGAGAGGTTCAACCTGCGCGGCCAGATCGAAGCTGCCGTGGCATTTGTTGTCCTGAACATCGCCGAGGGATCAACTGGTCAGACTGATCCAGAGCAGCAGCGCTTCCTCTCCTTTTCGATCAGATCCTTCCTAGAAACCGTGGCGTGCATAGACCTGATTGAGCGCCGTCGCTATGTTGCTTCTGTCAAACTGATAGAAGCTCGCCAGTTTGGCCGCAGGCTCTTTGTCAAATTGCAGGCATTTCGAAATAGCCTTGAGTGAAAAGACTGGGGACCGGAGACGGAAGACCGCCGTCCCCCCCTCCTCGGTCATCCGTCCCCGGTCCCCAGTCTCCCGTCGCCGGTCGCCGGTCTTTCCCCCTCAACGCAGAGCAGCGAAAATAGGGATTGCATACATTGACGGCGTGGTAGCCGGTTTCATTGGTTTAGTCGTGGACCGGCGCCCGACAATCGAAGACGGACGAGAGCCACCTCCTACCACCCCGCCCTGCGTCCCCGATCACCGGTCATGTAGTCCCATCGGGTTCTTGTCTGAGCATATCGAGGTCGATTTTTTCGCCTTCTTGGCGACCATTTCTATTTCTATAGGAACGCTCGCCATGTGCGGCGCCAGTGTGAAGACGATCCGTTCTATTCAGGCGTTTCCGCGGGGTATCTGGCCGGATTTATCGGCACGCTCACTCATGCCATCGGGGTCAACACTTTTATCGCCGTCCGGACCATGGAACCCTTCTGATTCCTGACATCGATCATGATCACGATTCCCCGGATCCCCCCTCAGCCCTGCCCGATTCTTCAGAAACAAACCCGAGATTGGTGAATCTGATATGAGCAACGGGCCAGTCCAGGAAATCATCATCGAACACAGGGGAACGCTGGCGGGCTTCCAGTTCCGCGAATTGTGGCAATACCGTGAATTGTTACGGTTTCTGGTCGTGCGCGACATCAAGGTGCGCTACAAGCAGACCATGCTGGGGGGACTGTGGGCGATCCTCCAGCCTTTCATGAACATGGTTGTGTTCACGATATTCTTCGGACATCTTGCCAAGATCCCCTCCGATCAGCTTCCCTACCCCATTTTCGTCTATACGGCGCTACTGCCCTGGCAATTCTTCAGCGGCGGCATTGGAAGCTCCGGGAACAGCCTCGTCGCTAACAGCCACCTGATTTCCAAGGTGTATTTTCCGCGGATGATCATTCCCGCTGCATCCTTGGGGGCAGGCTGCCTGGATTTCCTGATTGCCTTTATCCTCCTGATTGTGATGATGATCTATTATGGCATCTCTCCGGGAATAGGGATCTTGCTTTTCCCCATCCTCATGACGCTTGTAGCCGTAGCCGCCCTGGGAGTGGGCATGATCCTGGCCGCCCTCAACGTCGCTTACCGCGATTTCCGCTATGTCATCCCTTTTCTGGTCCAGTTCTGGCTCTTTGCCACCCCTGTCATCTATCCGGTAAGCATTGTGCCGAAGCAATGGCGATGGCTGATTAACCTGAATCCCATGGCAGGCCTTATTACCGGCATACGTTCCTCGCTGCTGAATCTGCCGTTATCGTGGCCCGATATTTGGATTTCAGGCTCCATCAGCATGGGATTGTTCGTAATTGGCATCTTCTATTTCAAGAAGATGGAGCGACGCTTCGCAGATATTATTTGAATGAATACCCTTTTGTGGTCTTGAGCCTGTCAAAGAGTGATAGCACCGGTGATGCGCATGTGGAGCTGTATTATAACCTATGAATGATCCCGCGATTCGTGTCGAGAATTTGGGAAAACTGTACCGTATCGGTTCGGCCAGGGAACGGAACAAGACCCTCCGTGAGGCCGTGACAGATATGATCGTAGCTCCCTGGCGATCCATAAAGAACTCTTTTCGAGAGCCACCGGTTACCAAGAAGGATGAACAAGCCGATTGCATCTGGGCCTTGAAAGATGTCTCCTTCGATGTCAATCGCGGCGAAGTCGTGGGCATCATCGGCCGCAACGGTGCAGGGAAGAGCACGCTCCTAAAGATCCTTTCCCGGATCACCGAACCCACGGAAGGACGGGTTACCCTGCGCGGCCGCGTCGGTTCCCTTCTGGAGGTGGGAACGGGCTTTCACTCCGAGCTCACGGGTGAAGAAAACATCTATCTCAGCGGCACCATCCTGGGCATGAGCAGCAACGAGATCAGTCGCAAGTTTGATGAAATTGTTGCCTTTGCGGAGATGGAGAAATTCATCCATACCCCTGTCAAATACTATTCCAGCGGCATGTACATGCGACTGGCCTTTGCCGTGGCGGCCCATCTAGAACCGGAAATCCTATTAGTGGATGAGGTACTGGCGGTAGGCGATGCTATATTTCAGAAAAAATGTCTGGGTAAAATGAGTGCAATATCTAATGAGGGCAGAACGATCTTATTCGTTAGCCACAATATGGATGCGATAACCACCCTGTGCAAGAATGCTATTGTGCTCGAAAGGGGCAAATTGATCCATAAGGGAGCTGTTCACGAAGTCGTCAGAGATTATCTCCTTATGACCAGATCTGAGATTTCATATGGAGAAGTGACTTTTCCGCCGAAACCCGAATTGCCTATGTTTCTTGAAGCGATATCAACGAGGGATGATGACGGTAACATACAAAAGGTGTTTCCCCGAAGCGGCGCGATTACAATTGCGATCAAATTAAATATCACCGATCCATCATTGAGATATCATGTTGTTGTTGACATAAAGACATTTGATGATTTCCTGCTTTTTCGTACCAGCAGTTTTGAACAACCCCGGTCTTTTGAGATTTTATCGGGAAACGGAACCGCTATATTGGAGTGCCGAATCCCGCCGGAACTGCTCCCACCCAATACATACCGCTTGGGTGTCTGCACAGCCATATCTGGAGTAAGGGAGATCCAAAATATATATCCCGTTCTTGAATTTGAAATCATCCAGGATCGTCTGCTGGGAGATATGTTTATCAATATTCTTGGAGTCCTGACACCAAAATGCCTTTGGACAAGAGTTCCTCCGAATAGCGACTTGCCATGCCAACAAGCGATTATTCATTAATATCAAGTATCATTGATATCGTCTTCAAAGCAAAACCACGAACCGTATTGGACATCGGTATCGGGTTTGGAAAATACGGCTTTCTGTTCAGGGAATACTTGGACATTTATGGGCATACTTCACTGGATGATTATAAGTCTTCCGGCTGGAAAACCAGGATAGATGGTATAGAAATCTATGAGCCCTATATTCTCGCGCATCATAGATTCCTTTATTCAAATCTCTACATAGGAGACGTCTGCGAATTGTTGCCCAAGCTAGAAGATTATGATCTGATTTTCATCGGGGATGTCCTAGAACATTTACCGCAAAAGAAGGGGAGGTCTCTCATAGAGACCATGAAGCGAAAGGCCAAGTATGTTATCTTCGCGGTCCCCCTGGGACGACACTGGGAGCAGGTCGGCGCTTTCGGGAACCAGAATGAAACGCATCAAACCGAATATTTTGAATCTGATTTCAGCTTTGCCAAATTGATAAAAGTTTCCCAAGAAGAAGAAGGTCGTGATATTGGCCTTTTCCTCTATACCAATCCCATTTACTATGAAACGAGGGAGATTCTGCAACGCATCAATATCGAAGGCAGGAATGGCATTTCCTTCCATGGATATACCCCTTCTATTATATATCGCCTACAGCGCAAGTTGAGAAACTTTACAAACAGAATTCTATAGGGTCATTCTGAATGACGGCGCTTTAAGCCATGAGGATTGCGACGGGAACGGTATTCGACGAGTATGGAGGTGTCAGCAAGCACATCTTTAACATCAGGGAGTTTTCTTCCCATCGGATCTCC
>JBEKVA010000200.1:0-7622 GCA_049514475.1 Spirochaetia bacterium | reverse complement strand
ATCCCCGGCATCTTCATCTGCTGCCTGGCGATACTCTTCCTCCCGTTCAGCCTGAACCGCGCCGAGGGGGGGTTCGCCTCTTTTGCCCGCCAGTGGTGGCCCATTATCCTGGTACTGGTAGGAATCGCCTTGATCGTTTCATTTTTCAGCACCCGCAGGCCGAGTAGTAAGGTATGAGCAAACGGCTCATCCTCATTGTCGCCGTGTCCGTGATCTTTCTCTCCTCGGCCGGCATCGTCACATTTCTCAGCGCGCAGGAGGGAAACGACCCCCACGCGAAGGGGCCGCGCATCGACGCGGCGGCCCTGCCCCTGGAGACCCGCTACGCGCCCGACCGCATCTATCGGTCCGGCAGCGCGACGGTGTGGCGCGTCTCGCGCGACCTGGGGGTGATGCTTTCCAAGGACGGCGGCGTCACCTGGACCGAGCGCAACCAGGGCCTGCCCGATCGCGCCGTGTATCCGTTCACCGCGCCTAAGCCGCCGATCATCACCTGCCTGACGGTGGATTCCTCCGACCAGGACCGTGTCGGCATCACGACGCTCGACAACCTCTACCTTTCCTCCGACGAAGGGACCACGTGGGAGCGGGTGGAGCTGAAGGACCCCCTGCGGGCGAATGACCAGCTCACCTGCCTTGCCCTGTCCCCCGCCAGCGTGAATACATTCGCCATCGGCACCTCGTTTCACGGGTTCTTCGAGACGAAAGACAGGGGAAAAACGTGGGCGTCCCTTTCAGACCCTCTCACCCCCCTGAAGCTCGGAGGGGGCAACTACGAGGAGATCTCCTCTCTTGCCTACGATCCGCAGCAGACCGATCTCATCTGGTTCAACCTCGGGTTCGGCAAGGGATTGTACGCGTACAAGAAGGACGGCAAGAGCGTCGCCCGTCTCGATCTTCCCCCCGGCCCCTTCTCCTCTCCCATCAGGGACATTGCCTTCCAGCGTAGGAGCGAGCAGGAAGGCTGGGTCCTGGAAGCACGCACCGACACGGCGCGCTGGGATTATTCCAGCGGGTCTGGCGTCTGGAAGATGGTGGAGAAAATCCAGGAGGAAGTCTCCCTTCCCTCCGACAAGGCGGAAAGGCTGGCCGCGGCTTCAGGCAAGTTCGGCATCTACGTCTCCTCCTTCTGGGGGAACGGGAAGCTGCTGCAGACGCACCTGGATTTCCTCAAGCGGCAGGGGCTGAACAGCATCATTCTGGATTTCAAGGATGACAACGGCTACCTCACCTACAACACGGAACTGGCCGACCCCCTGCGCATCGGCGCCGTGCAGAAACGCTTCTCCATCGAGCAGATCGTGCAGACCGCGCACGAGCGGGGGCTGTACCTGGTGGGCCGCATCGTCGTCTTCCGCGACAAACAGCTGTACAACGCCGACAACTTCAAGTACGCCGCCTGGGACCGGCAGGAAAAGGCGCCGTGGCGCTATCTGAAGAAGAGCGTCGACGAGCAGACGGGAGAGGAAAACGTCTATCAGGGCGAGTACTGGGTGGATCCCTATTCCGAGTACGTGTGGGACTACAACATCGCCATCGCCAAGGAGCTGCAGGACAAGGGCGTCGACGAGGTGCAGTTCGACTACATCCGCTTCCCCTCTGACGGCGACCTGGGCCGCATCAGCTGGCGCTATCGCAGGGAAGGCATGGGAAAGCTGGAAGCGCTGGAGTCCTTCCTGGCAAAGGCGCGCGAGAGCCTGTACATCCCCATCTCCACCGATGTCTATGGGTACTGCGGCTGGGCGCGGATCTCCAACTGGGTGGCGCAGAATATCGAGACCTATTCCCGCTACGTCGACGTCATTCAGCCGATGTTCTACCCGTCGCATTTCCCGCGCGATTTCCTGGGCTCCATGGACTACATGCCCCGGGCGAAATACATCTACGAAGAGGGCACGAAGCGCTCCGCCTACATCGTCGAAGGCAGGAGCATCATCAGGCCCTACATACAGGCGTTCAGGATAGGCGGGGAGCTGGCCTTCACGCCGCCGGTCTACTCCACGTACCTGCTGAACCAGGTGAAGGGGAGCCTCGAGGGCGCCGGCTCAGGGTTCACCCTCTGGAATGCTTCCAACGATTACTACATGGTCACCGTGCCGCTGGGGCCGATCATCCAGAGCCAGGAAAGGCAGAGGACGGCGGAAGGCCCCGATGAGACGCACAGCGCGGAGGCCCTCAGGTGATGCGGCTCGGCGCCGCCTTCGCCCTGTCTGCGCTTATCCTGGCCGGCTGCGCCTCCGCACCGCGGGGCCCCGCCCCTGAACCTTTCTCTGCCGCTGATTCCATTTCCGAGCAGGCCCTTGCCCGCATCGAGCTCGCCTCCCAGGAATCACTGACCGAAACGGCGCACCTCCTCTCCACGCCAGACGCGGCAGGCTCCCCGAAGACCGCCCTCCTTGCCGCGCTGGGCAGCTTTCTCTTCCGCGAGCTGTACCCCGAGTTGAGCAATCCCTTTCCCGCGAGCGCTCCTGCCCCCGCGGAGACCGATACGAGCGTCTTCCTTGCCCACACCCTGCCCGCGCTCGTTCTGCTGGGCCCCGAGTCGGCAATCGATGACACGCAGGTGCCCGCGCTTGGAGCGCTGCTTGCTTCCGCCGAAGAGGAGAACTCCCATTCGGTTCTCCCGCCGTACCTCATGGGTCGGCTCCTCGAGCATGAGCGGGAGGCAGCCCACGCGCGCGCCCTGTACGAGAAGTGTCTCATCCTCGCCCCCTCCTTCTATCCCGCGGCAGGCAGGCTCGGCGGGATCATCATAGCGGCGGGAACTGCCCGCACGGAGCTTGCGTTGCTGGAGCGGCTGGCAGACATGCTGCCGACGGCTCCCCTGCGCTACGCGGCGCTGGGCAAGGCGTACCTCGCCGCAGGCGAGCCCGAGAAGGCTGCCGATGCCGCTGCCCAGGGGCTTTTGAGCGCGCCGGATGATCCGCGATTCGCGCTCCTGCGCGCGCAGGCCTTCGAGCAGAAGGGAGACTGGTACCAGTCCCTGCGCCTGCTGGAGGCGCTCCTGAAGCTCACCCCCGACGAGCCGGCGGTCATCCTGATGAAGGCGCGCCTCCTGTTCGAGAAGGCGAAGAACAGCCAGGAGGCCATCAGGGTCCTCGCGGATGCCGAGGGACGGTTTCCCTCGAATGCCGATTTCCCCGAGCTGCACGGGCGCGTTCTCATAGAGACCGGGCGTCCTGACGACGGGGTCACATTCCTCACGCAGGCACTTTCCCTGGCCCCGGGACGACTCTCGATTCTGACCTCCCTCCTCCGCCAGGCGGTGCTGGGGGAACGCTGGAACCAGGCCACGGCCTGGCTGGGCGAGATCCCCGCGCAGGACTGGGCTCCCGAGCACTTCGAGCTGGGCTGGCAGGTGGCCACCGCCCTGGGCGAGCACGCGCGGGCGATCCAGTACGCCCAGCAGCTCGAGTTGCGCGCAGGCGGGGCGGGACCGCTGGCCCTCCAGGCCCGGTCCCTCGTGGCCATGGAACGGCCCGAACAGGCCCTCCTCCTCATCGACCATGCACTGCTCTCCATGGACCCGAAGCCGGCCACCAAGGCGCAGCTCCTGGTGATCCGCTCTACCGCCGGCTCGGAGGACCCCCTGCACGACCTGCGCGCGGCCCTGCTTGAAGACCCGCGGAACGTCCCCGCGCTCGTCGGTCTTTCCGATGTGCTGGCAAAGGCGCACGATTACCGCAAGGCCATGGAGTACGCGAAGCTTGCCTCCACCCTGTCCCCCGGCAACGCGAGCCTCGCGCAGAAAGTGATCGATCTCGGCAAGCTTGCGGAATCACGCAAGTAGCCTCCCCGCAAGCGACACGGTGAAAAAAGCGAAAGTCCTCAGCCCCGCGCGCCTGGAGGCTGGCGCAGGGCGCCGAGATGCGGTGGCTCAGGGATCGGCGAACAGATAGGTCACGCAGTCACGCACGATGAGCTGGAACCTGTTCTTTCCCTGCCACAGCGGCTGAGCGAAATACTGCGGGCAATCGTCAAAACACTTCCCGTCATTCACCGCGTGTCTCTGGTAGCAGCCAAGGCTGTAGAAGAGAGGCGGTCGGAAATCCGCGGTTATGACAAGCGCTGCCGAGGGAGCCGTCTCACCCTCGATCCAGCCATAGGCGAACAGAAGCCCCGGTATGCGGCGGCGGAGCAACACAAGCGCCCACGAGTTGGCCACGTACAGGGAGAAATCCGCATAGAACCAGGCATTGCCCGCGGCAGCCAGTTCCTCCGCAATGGCGAGGTGCGAGATGTTGTTCAGCCCGATGGCGAATTTCTCCCCGGGGTTTTCCGCAAGCACATTGCGCAGCGCCTCCCGTGACGCCTGTTCCTCCATGATGACCGGTGGGAGCGGCAGCCATCTGAACCCGGCGTGCAGCGCCAGGTCAGCGGGCTTTATCCCCGCGGCAAGGCCGGCAGCGTAGGGCACCGGTGCGAATCTTGGCGGATTAAGGATGGCGCGATGCGACAGCGCGGCAAGGTCAGGGGCGCTGATCTCCGGCTCCGTCCCGATGGGCGGCGGCGCAATCTGGGCCTCGGCAGCCCTGCCCGCGGTCAGCGCAAGGAAGGAAGTGTCGAGGAACGCGTACAGCTCGTTCTTCAGCTTCTTCAGCTGCGACGGGGGCACAAAAAGCCCGTCATCGGGAAGCCCTGTCGTGTTTTCCAGCGACACCCGCGCCGGGGTGAAAAGCGAATCCCCCGATTCCGCGAGCAGCTTCTCCATGATGCCGATGAATGGCTTCTTCTGGGAGGCTGCCTCGAGGGTGACGCGGGAAGCGAAGGCGGGATACCCGCCGGCTTCCACGGCAAGGACCCCGCCCTCCCCCATGCGCACCTTCATGTCCAGCGGAACCTTCCAGGGCGCAAAGCCTGCCTCCTTCGGCTGGGGCAGGTCGAGAAACCGCGAAGAGAAATGGCGGATCTCCGCGCCCGGCTCCGGCATGCCGCCTGAGGTCTCGGCGGGGACTTCAACGCCCACCCTGTCGCCGGCGCGCGCGAACTTCGTCTCCCGCCCGGCCTTGCGGATGCGGGCAACGGAAAAGATCACCGGCTCATCGACTCCGGGAAGAAAGAATCCCACCCCGTCGCGGATCGAAAGCTCGGCCTCCAGCCGCAGGAGGATCTCCTTGCCCTGCACCGCCTCAACGGTTCCCAGGGAAGCCCCCCGGTGCCCGGGGTACCGCTGCTCGATGAGGGATTCACCTGCCGGCTCGTGCAGCCACCCGGTGGTCTTCTTCCTTGAAAAGCCGAGCTCTGCCCTGCGAAGAAGCTCGCGGTACTCCCCCTCGGGAAGCTTCTCGCCACGGTCGAGGATCTGCCGGTACAGCCGCGTGACGTTGAAAACGTACTCGGGGGACTTCATGCGGCCTTCGATTTTCAGCCCGTCGACGCCGATCTCGGCCAGCTTCTGCACTTCCCGCCCGATGAACAGGTCGCGGCAGGAAAAGAAATGGCCGCCGGCGCGCTCTCCGTACACTTCAGCGCGTCCGTCGGCGCAAGGGGCGTCATCCCGGCCGCTCTCTCCGTCAGCGCGGTCTTTGAACAGGCTGCGGCAGATCTGCGCGCAGTCGCCCCGGTTGCCGGATCTCCCGGTAAGCGCCCACGAGGCAAGACACACTCCCGAGAAGCTGTAGCAGAGCGCCCCGTGGATGAAGACTTCCAGCTCGATATCCGGGTGAGCCTCGCGCAGCTCCCTGATGCGCTCCAGGGGCAGCTCGCGGGAAAGGATGACGCGGCGGATGCCGAGGTCCTTCGCCATGCGCAGGCCCGCCGTGTTATGGATGGCCATCTGCGTGGAGGCATGAACCGTGATGCGGGGGAAGTGCCGCGCCAGGAGCTCGCAAACTCCGATGTCCTGCACGATGACGGCATCCACCGCCAGCGCTTCAAGCCAGCAGAGGTTTTCCGCCAGCCGCGGCATGTCAGCGTCGCTGACCACGGTATTGACGGCGACATACACCCGCCTTCCCCGATCGGCGGCCAGCTTGCGGACCCGGCGCAGCTGCTCTCGGGAGAAGTTCTGCGCCGCCTTGCGCGCGGAGAACTCCTTCAGCCCCAGGTACAGCGCATCGGCGCCCGCCTCCAGCGCGTGGTAGGCGGCGGGAAAGCTCCCTGCTGGCGAAAGGAGCTCGGGCTTCTTCATTCGCTCACGTACCCGATCGAGATGATGGTCAGACGGGACTCACCGGCAGGAAGGGCGACCTTCACCGTATCGCCCGGCTTTTTTCCCATCATGGCCCGCGCTAGGGGGGACACCCAGCTCACCCAGCCCCGCGCGGGATCGCTCTCCTCCACCCCCACGATACGCCACGTGCGCTCGCCCTGCCCTTCTTCCCTGATGGTGACGGCAGCGCCGAACATCACCCGCTCTGGCGGCTTCTCCCCCGGGGTGACAACCTCCATGATGGCCGCCATGCGCGTGAGGTACTCGATCCTCCGCTCCACCTCCCGAAGACGGGGCAATGGCGCCGCGCCCAGCTCCGCCAGCTCGGCGCGCAGCCGCCGGGCGCCCTCAGGGGTGACGTAGTTCTTCGCCCCCGGGGGCAGGGGGATCTTCAGCTCGGGCGCGCCCTCCTCGCGGGACTCGGAGGCCGATTCGTCGACGAACGCGCGGCTCACTGCCGTCCCCCGGCTCTCCCGCCGGCGAGACGGGCCACTGCCTCCACGTGGGAGGTCTGGGGGTAGAAATCGAAGAGCCGCAGCTTCTCCAGCGTGAACCCCTGGGCGCAGAGCTGCCCCAGGTCGCGGGCGAGTGTCACGGGGTTGCAGGAAACGTAGACCAGGCGGGCCGGGGGATTGTCGCAGAGCCACTGCCTGACCTCAGCGGAAAGGCCGACGCGCGGGGGATCCGCGATGACCGCATCGAAGGTGCCGCGGGCGGCACCCGAGGAGATCCACTGTTCGACCTCCATGGGGTAGAACTCGCTGCCCGGCCCGACACAGTTGTGCCGCGCATAGGAAATGCTCACCGTGCTGGATTCCACGCAGGCGATGCGCGTGAAGCGCTCCAGGAGGAACGCCCCGAAAAGGCCCACCCCGCAGTACAGGTCAGCCGCTGCCGCCCCCGAAAGACCCTCGACCGTCCAGGGCACCAGCTTCTGCAGCACGGCCAGGTTGGACTGGAAGAAGCAGCCCACCGAGAGAGCGATGGACCTGCCGCACACCTGCGCGGTGAGGTCGCGCGCATCATCGATTCCTTCCACGGCCGCCTGCTTCCCGTCGCTCCACACGGTGAACCTGCTCATGCCCTGCGGGCCGGGAAGGGAACCGTCGAACAGTCCGTTGATGGCGGGGACGACGATGGGGCAGGTGTCGACAGGCACCACGTGGTTGCTGCCCGCCCCCATGTAACCAAGCCGTCCCTGCTCGTCGCGGTGCACCTGCGCCCTGCCCCGCGAGGCAAGCGGCGGGGAAGGCTCGATGTCGATCTCAGGCCACTCGATGTGGCCGGTCCGCCGAAGGGTCTCGCGGACCAGCGCGACCTTCAGGGCAAGCTGCTCCGCGTAGCCGATGTGCAGCCAGTCGCAGCCGCCGCAGATGCCGGCCAGGCGGCAGGGGGCAGCCACGCGCTGCGCCGAGGGGGTGAGCACCTCCAGGAGCGCCGCGCGCTCGAAGTCCTTGCGCCGCTGCACGAT
>JBEKVA010000199.1:0-9985 GCA_049514475.1 Spirochaetia bacterium | reverse complement strand
CTGGGGGGATCCTACGAGCCGGATGACAACCCGCTGCAGGGGGGAGTGCCGACAAACCCGGTGACAATCACCATAGGGGGCAAGCTGAACAGGTGGCTGACGGCGGGGAATATCGTCGGGGGCGTTCCCGGGGACGTGGACTGGTTCAAGCTCGTCCTGCCCTGAGCCGCGGGGCGGCGGATTCGGGGCGCCTGCTGCTCTGGCGGCTAAAGGTGCGGGGCGATCCTCCGGGCGGCGCGCCAGCATGCTTCGGCCAGCCTGTCGATATCAGCCTGCGTGTGCGCGGTGCTCACCGCGCCAAAGCCGTGCATGACGAAGACATTCTCCAGCAAAAGGGCCAGCTGCAGCACCGTGTCGGAAAGCTCGACGTCACACACGTCGGGATTGCGCGTCTGCTCTGGTGAATCGCACGGGGTGGCAGGATCGAAGGGAAAGTGCAGGGAGGCAAGGGAGCTTGCGGGGATGGCGTTGCTGCCCCTTCCCGTGCAGCGCGCGGTGATCCCCGAATCGGCGAACGCCTGTTCAATTGCCTGGCGTGCCTTCTCCGCAAGGGCGCTGACGTGCGGGTACACCTCCCCCTCATGCGCCACCAGGTGCTCCATCATCGCCGAAGAGGCGATCATCGAGGCAGGATGGCAGGAGTACGTTCCGCCGGAAAACTTCACGCTGCCGCCCCTGCCGGCGAGCTTCATGACATCAGCTTTCCCCGCCACGGCTGCCACGGGCATGCCGCCGCCCATGACCTTCGCGTAGGTGGCAAGGTCCGGCTGCACGCCGAAGAGCCGCGTAATGCTGCCCGCGCAGAATCGGAAGCCCGAGATCACCTCGTCGAAGACCAGCAGCGCACCGTACCGGGTGGTAAGAGAGCGGGCTGCCTCGAGAAACTCACGCGTGGCCGGCAGGCAGCCGCCGGAGCCGAGGAACGGCTCGAAGATGAAACAGGCAATGCGCTTGCCGTGCCGCGCGAACAGCTTTTCCAGCATGGCGGTGTCGTTGAAACGCGTCACGATCACCTCTTCCGCCACCCCGTGGGGAAGGCCCCTGCTCTCCTGCTGCTCGAAGCCGGCCGCCCCGCCCGCCGACCCCCGAAGGGGGGCGGATTTGTGCGCCGACCCCCGAAGGGGGGCGGATTTCTGCGTCCGCTCGACATGATAGTCCACCCCGACCAGGCCCCACGGCTGCGCCCCGTGCCAGCCTCCGCCCACCTTCATGACCGTCTCGCGGCCGGTAAATCCCCGGGAGAGGAAGGTGGCGTACATCGTTGCAAGTGATCCGCTGGAGGTGAAGCGCACGCGCTCCGCCCCGACCCGCGCGGCGAGCAGCTCGGCGGCGTGCACCTGCAGCGCGTCGGTGAAACCGGTTTGAAGCCCCGTGCCGGAACCGAAGGCGCGGGACAACACCTCGGTGATGACGGCGGGGTTGTGACCCAGGATGTTGGCGTAGTGGCCCTGCCAGAAGTCGAGAATCCGATGCCCATCCTCATCGGTCACATAGGCGCCCTGCGCGACGGTAATCCGCGGCGGGAAGGGTCTCATCAGCCTGATGGTGTGGCTGCCGCCGTCCACCAGGCTTCGCAGCGCCTGCTGGTGAAGCGCCGCGGAGCGGGGGGAGCGGCTTTCGTATTCCTTTGCCATGGAGGCGAGCAATGCCGTGTAGTCCCTGTGTTTCATTGTCCGCCAATGTACCGGGATGCCCGCGGCGTTTCAAGAATCAGGACGCCCGGAGGTCCCGCGCTCAGCGCGCTGCCTGCTCCACGCGCTCCGCCTGTTCCGACTCCCACGCAAGGATCAGCCGCTTGCGAGCAACGCCCCAATGATAGCCGCCGAGCTCCCCCGTCTTTCGAATCACCCGGTGGCAGGGGATGAGGAAGGCAATCGGGTTGCGGCCGACCGCCGACCCGACGGCGCGCAGCGCATTGGGGTCCCCGATCTTCCGTGCGATCGACGTGTAGGTTGTCAGGCGGCCGGGGGGTATGGCCAGGAGCGCCTCCCACACCTTGACCTGGAAGTTGGTGCCGCGCAGGTACAGGGTGAGGGGCGTCTTTGCCCGCCGGGCCGGGGTGAAGATCGCGGCGGCAATGCCGCGCGTCCCCTCGGGATCATCGACGATCTTCGCGTTCGCCCATTCCTCCCGCAGCCGCTCGCGCGCGCTTTCCCGGCCGCCTTCGTCCGCGAAATACAGCGCGCACAGCCCGCGCGGAGTGGCAGCGAGAAACGCCTCGCCGAAAGGGCTGGGGTGGAAGCCGTAGCTGATGGTGAGGCCGGCGCCCCTGCTCTTGTACTCCGAAAGGCCCAGGTCCAGCGCGGTATCCAGCAGGCTCTCGGAGTCCGCGAGGAGCTTCTTCGCGGCCTCCTTGGTGAGAAATTGCTCGTACTTCTTGGGGCTGATGCCCACCATGCGGCTGAACAGCCGCTGGAAATGGAACTCGCTCACCCCGGCAACCCCCGCCACTTCCGCCAGGTCGGGTCGACGCTCCCTGTTCTCTTCTATGAAAGCTATGGCGCGCTCGATGCGTCGATAGTCGCGCGTCCACTCGCCGCTGGGTTCACTCATGCGAAAATGATACACGAAGCCCCCGCCGCCCGCCACCCGGAACTTGCGCGCCCACGCTTACAGGTACGGTGAGCGCGGGCGGCGGCCTTGACTTCGGCCGCGGGGCTGCCGAAATTCTCTCCTGCCGTGAAAACGAAATACAACCCCCTGACACCCGAGGAAGAACGGGTCATCGTGCACAAGGGCACCGAGAGGCCCTGGAGCGGGGAGTACGTCTCCTTCAAGGGCGCCGGCACCTACCTGTGCCGCCGCTGCGATGCACCGCTGTACCGCTCGGAGGACAAGTTCGATTCCGACTGCGGCTGGCCGAGCTTCGACGACGAGGTGCCCGGCGCGGTGAAGCGCACGACGGACGCCGACGGGCAGCGCACGGAGATCACCTGCGCCAACTGCGGCGCCCACCTCGGGCACGTCTTCCTGGGGGAGGGGCTCACCCGCAAGAACACCCGTCACTGCGTGAACTCGCTGTCGATGAGGTTCGTGGCGAAGAAACCCGCCTCGCCGGGAGGCGCGTAAGAGCCCGGACAGGCCCGGCGAGCTCGGTGCCCGACTCAGGCCGGCTGGCCCCGGGGCGCCGCCAGGGGCAGGCCTGCCTCGCGCGAGCGCATCAGCGCCTTCTCGGTAGACAGCCCCATCTTGATCCCGACGTTGGCCAGGAGGAACAGGAGCGGCGTGCGCCGGTTGGCGGGGAACCGCGCGGCGATGTTCGCGGCGCTGAAGAAGCTCGCCTTCACGTGCTGGTAGCCGGCGTACAGCTGGTCCACCGTCATGCGCTTGGGGATGAACACCGGGGTGCAGTGATCGTACATGGTCCAGTCCTCGGTGAGCAGCCTGTTTTCCTTCTTCAGCTGGGCGTACACCTCGGTGCCGGGGTACGGGGTGAGCACGTTGAAGGTGGCGGAGGGGACGCGGGTCCTCTGGAGGAACTCCACCGTCTCATCGAAGATCGACTGGTCATCGTCGTCGAAGCCGAAAACGATGGAGGCATGGAGGAGAATGCCTGACTCCTGGATGCGGCGGATGGCCGCGGCGGTGTCCTCCAGTGTCCTCATGCTCTTGCTCATGCGGGCGATCTTCTGCTCCGAGACGGACTCCAATCCCATGAAAAGACCGCGGCAGCCGCTGGCAGAGGCCTCAGCCAGGAGCGCCGTGTTGCGCACGAATGATATGGAGGCTTGCCCGACCCAGTGGATGTTCAGGGGGCGCAGGGCCTTGAACAGCTTCGAAGCGTAGGCCTGGTCGCCCACGATGTTGTCGTCGAGGAACATGACGCGGGAAGCGCCGGAGGCCTGGATGTCCTGCACGACGCGCTCCACGCAGACGTGGCGGATGGCGCGGCCGAAGACGTTCCTCACGCAGCAGAACTCGCAGGCGTAGGGGCATCCGCGGGAGGTCACCACGGGGGTCACACCCATGACGGAAGTGACGTGCCCCGCGGCACGGGCAGGCAGCGGGTAATCGTCGAGCTTCCATTCTGTCCCGCTTCTGTAATATGCCTGCAGCCGGCCAGCCTGGGCGTCCGCGATCAGCCGCGCCCAGACGGGCTCCGCCTCTCCCACCACCACGGCGTCGCAGTGCAGCTTCGCCTCCTCGGGAAGCACCGACGGGTGCACCCCGCCGAGCACAACGGTAACGCCCCTCCTGCGCAGGTTGTCGGCGAGCTGGTAGGCTCGGGGAGCGGTCGCCGTCATGCAGGTGATGCCAACGAGATCCCAGGGGGCGTTGATGTCCCAGGGCTGGCTCTCTTCCTCGATCACCGTCACCTGGTGCTCGGGAGGGGTGAGTGCCGCGACGTAAAGGAGAGAGACCTGGGGAAAGCGTACGGAGGCACGGGCCTTCTTTGCACGATCCCCCTTGGAGGGCGCAAGGAGCAGTATCTTCATTTTCCCATTCTCCCATATCTATGCATTGGGCGACTGTTCGGTAGCGCACAATCCGATTTGATTTCTCCTCCAGACAGGTATTTACTATACAAATGTTGGGTAATAAAGTACTTGAGCGGTTCCCTGCCACGGGAAATCCGGTTATACCGATGCTGTGATCCCTGAACCCCCCCGCATTCTCTACGAGGACAACCACCTCATCGCGGTGAACAAGATGCCCGCCGATCTCGTCCAGGGGGACGCCTCGGGCGATGAAACCCTCGCCGATCGCGTGCGCGACTACCTGAAGCAGAAGTACGCCAAGGAAGGAAATGTCTTCCTCGGTATTCCCCATCGCCTGGACCGGCCAACGAGCGGGATCGTCATCTTCGCGCGCACCGACAAGGCATTGAGCAGGCTGAGCGAGCTCTTCCGCGAGGGCGGAGTCAGCAAGATCTACTGGGCGATTGTGGCCGAGCGGCCTCCCCGCGACGAGGACATCCTTGTGCATTGGCTGCGCCGCAACCCTGTGCAGAACAAGTCATGGGTGGTGCCAGAGGCCGGGGGCGGCGCCCGCAAGGCGCGCATGTCTTACCGGCTCCTCCTGAGCCTCGAGCGCTATCACCTTCTTGAAATCGTGCTGTACACGGGCCGCCACCACCAGATCAGGGCGCAGCTGCATGCAATTGGATGTCACATCAAGGGAGACCTGAAATACGGTTCGCCCCGTTCGAACCCCGGCGGCGGGATCCACCTCCACGCGCGGCAGGTGACGCTGGTTCACCCGGTGAAAAAGACTCCCCTCCTCATTGTCGCCGATCCTCCCCCTGACGCGCTTTGGGACGCGGCGCTTGCCCGGTGGAAGGAGCTCCAGGGGCCACCCGAGCACTGACCCCGGGTGGTCGGAGCCTCCGTTTATTTTCCACTTGACAAATAATTGGTTGTATTTTACAATAGTTGTAAATTACATTAGTTTGTAAATACATCAATAGGGTGAAGGAATGGTGGAGCAGGGAATCTCGATACGGGAGTTCAGGAAGAGCTTGCGCATCCTGGAACAGGAAGTAGGGCTGTCGATGGCGTCGGAGACCGGCTGCTGCGGGGTGACGCTGGCGCAATGCCACATCCTGCTGGAAGTCGACCAGCGTGGACGGACAAGCGTCACCGAGCTGGCAGCCCAGCTGGAGCTGGACAAGAGCACGATGAGCCGCACGGTGGACACGATGTGCCGGGCAGGGCTCCTCAACCGGGAGACCGATCCGGCAAATCGCCGCCAGCAGGTCATCAGCCTCACCGAGGAAGGGAGGCTGAAATCCGACAGGATCAACGGCCTGTGCGACAGCTCGTACACGCGCCTGTTCGATTTCATCCCCGCCGAAAAGCGGCAGATGGTGGTGGAGTCCGCCGCCCTTCTGGCCCACGCCATGCGGCAGAGGCGGAAGGACCCCGCATCTGCCTGCTGCACCGATGACGGCTCGAAAGGAGAGCTCTGATGGAAAAACCGGCTTCAGCGGAAAAACCCGTATCATGCGGGTGCGGGAAGGCGCCCGTGATCGCGCTGCAGAGTCCCGCTCGGCACCGCGCGCCCTACGTCACGGGCTACGTCACCGCGGGGAACAGGAAGATCCCCCGCGTTTCCACGAGCCTTTCCCGCGCTGACAGGCTCGGCGGGTGGAAGGTGCGCTGGGACATTGGCAGGATGAGCTACACGATCCTGCCGGGCCTGTACGCCGTTGGCTCACCGTCAGCGGATTCGCCCGTGCTGGTCACCGCCAACTATAAGCTCACGTTCGACAGGCTGCGCAGCCAGCTCGGCGGCATCGATGCGTGGATCCTCGTGCTGGACACCAAGGGCATCAACGTGTGGTGCGCCGCCGGCAAGGGGACATTCGGCACCGCGGAGCTCATTGCACGGGCGGCCGCGGTGAAGCTGGAAGAGGTGGTTTCCCACCGCAGGCTGATCCTCCCCCAGCTCGGCGCCACCGGGGTATCGGCGCCCGTGGTGCGCCAGCAGTCGGGATGGCAGGTGAAGTACGGTCCCGTGGAGGCGCGGGACATTCCCGCGTTCCTCTCCGGCGGCTCGAAGAAGGACGCGGCCATGCGCACCGTGCAGTTCCGTCTTCCCGACCGTATGGTCATAGCCCCCGCGGAGCTGGCCCACTCGTGGCCGATCCTCCTGGGCGCCGTGGCAGTCTCAGGGCTTCTCGCCATTCCCTTCGATACCGGGTACGTCGTACGGGCGCTCTCCCTGTTCCTCCCCCTCGTGGGTGCAACGCTCCTGGGGACCATGGTGGTCCCCGCGCTCCTGCCGTTCCTGCCCTTCCGCGCCTTCGCCTTGAAGGGCGCGCTCCTGGGCGCGCTGTGGGGAATCGCCGCCTCATTCGCCGTGCATGCCTCCGCGGCCGGCGCGGCGGCGCTGATCCTGCTCTCGATGCCCGTCGTCTCTTTCCTTTCCATGAACTTCACGGGTTCTTCCACCTTCACCTGCCAGCCGGGGGCGGCCCTCGAGGTGAAGAGGGGATTCATCCCCATGATATCGTCCCTGGTCCTGGGTCTCGGCGCGGGTGTCGTGGCCCGTGTCCTTCCGCTGTAGGAGGCGCGAGATGAAGATGCGATACCTGATGAACGGGGACACCCTGAAACTGGACAGCTCGCTGTGCACCGGCTGCGGAGAGTGCCGCGAGGTCTGCCCCCACGGCGTGTTCGAAATCCAGGCGGCAAAGGCGGTGATCGTGGACCGCGAATCGTGCATGGAGTGCGGTGCGTGCATGAAAAACTGCGCCGCAGGGGCGCTCACCGTGAAGGCGGGCGTGGGCTGCGCGGGGGCCATCATCAAGGGCATGCTGCAGGGGACGGAGCCGACCTGCGGATGCGACGGCAGCAAGCAGGGTGCCGCGCGACAGGGCTGCTGCTAGGCCTGCTCGCGGACCTTCTCCCGGGTTTCCGCCACGAACTGGCGCACCTTCTCCCGGATTTCATCGCGGAGAGCGCGCACGGCGGCCAAGACCTGCTCATCGGTGCCGGTGAATGTCGAAGGGTCGGGAAACGGCCAGTGGAGCTTCTCCGAGCGGCCGGGAAACACGGGGCATCTTTCCGCTGCCTCCCGTGAGCACACGGTGATGACATAGCGGTAGGTCCGCCCGGCCTTGTAAAGGGCGAAGACATCCTGTGTCTTCTTGCCGGAGATGTCGATGCCCTCTTCCTTCAGGGCCCTCACCACGAAAGGGTTGAGAGAGCCGGGTTCCAGCCCGGCGCTTTCCACCTCGAAGAGATCTCCGCCCAGCAGACGGAGATACGCCTCCGCCATCTGGCTCCGCGCTGAGTTGTGAACACACAGGCAGAGAACGCTGATCATGGGGCTCCTCCCTGTTGCATTATCGCCAGAGAGTGTTAAGATTGCATGAACATAACCAGTCACAGGAGTAATCGAAGCATGAAACACGAGAAGTTCGGCAGAGGGAGAGCCGCGTGCCTGGTATCCGTGGCCGTTGCCGGCGGCCTGTCAGCGGGCTGGAGATTCTGAGAGGAGCCGCGTATGCGCGGTGCGCGCGGGGAAGCCAGGACCGGCAGCCGGGCGGCACGGCAGAGGATCCTCGAGGCGGCAATAACCCGCATCGAGGCGGAGGGGCTGCGGCATGTCACCATCCGCGGCGTGGCGCGGGAAGCGGGAGCCAACAGCGCCGCGATCAGCTATTACTTCGGGTCCAAGGACAGGCTGATAGAAGAGGCGCTGAAGCAGACCCTGGAGAATGCTTTCGGTGACTGGGAAAGGCTCCTGGAAACCGGCGGGGCACCGGCGAGGGAATCCCTGCGGATCGTGCTGGGCGAGCTGCTGCGGGGCGCCCAGCGCTTTCCCGGCCTCGTGAAGGCCCACCTCTATGAGCCGTTCATCCACGGGCGGTTCAACACCCCGTTCGTGCGCAGGTTCCAGCGGTTTCTCATGGCAATGGAGGAGAGCATCCGCGCGGCGGTGCCGCCGGGGGATCGGCGGAACGCCGGGGTCATCGCGTCCCAAGCTTCCTCCGCCGTGCTCTTGCCGGCCATCATGCCCGGCCTTTTCCGCCGCTGCAAGGGGATGAACCTGAAGGACCCCCGGGAGGCCGAACGCTACGTCGCGCAGGTTCTCCGCCGCCTGCTGGGCGCCGAAGGCAAGAGACGCTGAGCCAGGGGCGGCCGGATCCTCCGCCCCGCGGGAGTCCGTCGGCCGGGCTCAGGGGGTCGGCCGGGCCAGCGGGAGGGTGAAGGTGAGCCTGCTTCCTCTCCCTTCCCCGTCGCTCTCCGCCCAGATGCGCCCGCCGTGCAGCTCTACGATCTGCCGCGCCAGCGAAAGACCCAGGCCCGAGCCCTGCGCCTTCGATGAGGAAGCGCGTCCCTTGACCTGGTAGAAGGCATCGAATATCCGCTCAAGCTCTCCCGCCGGGATCCCGATGCCGTTATCCGTCACGGAGACCGACAGGGAGCCGTCCTGCCGTCCCAGCGCCACCTCTATATTGCCCCCCTCGGGGGTGAACTTCAGGGCATTGGAGAGCAGGTTGAAGACCACCTGCTTGATGCGCCGCGCATCGGCGGCAAGATCCACGGCGGCAAGATCGGGGGGAGTGCGGTTCTCGATGCGGATCTTCCTGCGGGACGCGGTCTCCTTCAGAAGCACCAGGGTATGCTCGATGAGGGTGCTCAGGCGGACGGCGCCCAGCTCGAGCTCGGTCTTTCCCGACTCGATCTTCGAGATATCAAGGATGTCGTTGATGAGGTCCAGCAGGTGCCGGGAGCACTGCAGGATCACGTCAAGCTGCTGCTTCTGCCGCTCGTTCACCGCTCCGAAATACTCGTACAGCAGTATCTCCGCGTACCCGATGATGGCGGTCAGGGGCGTGCGCAGCTCGTGGGACATTCCCGCCAGGAGCTCGGACTTCGCGCGGCTGGCCGCGTCCGCCGCCTGCGTGGCAAGCAGCAGCTTGTCTTCCGTCCTCTTGCGATCGGTGATGTCGCGCGCCACGATGGTGACCCCCGCGAAACCGTGGTACACGTCCTTCAGGGGGGAGACCTTCGCGTTGAACCAGACCTCGCTGCCGGCCGAGGGCAGGCAGTAATCGAACTGCTCCACGCGGTCATTCGCCTGCACCCCGGCAAATGCCGTCTCGAACAGCGAGGCCACGGCGGGGGGGAAGACGTCGCGGAAAGTGACACCGACCCACTCCGCGGATGCCGTGACGGCGCGGCCGCTGGTGCCCGACGCGCGCGCCGCGACGAAGAGCCCCAGCCTGTCGGTGACCAGGACCGCGTCATCGATGGAGGAAAGGATGGAGCGCAGCCGCTCCTCGCTCTCCCGCATCTCCGTCTCCGCCCGCTGCTTCTGTCTCTCCAGCACGTGCTGGCGCATGGCTTTTTCGATCACCGAGGGCAGGAGCTGGAAGAACCTGTCGTAGGTTTCCTTGTTGATGTAGTCGGCGGCGCCGAGCTTCATGGCCTGCACCGCGATCTCCTCGCTGCCGGCCCCCGTGGCGATGATCACCGGGACCCCCGCGCGCCGCGCCACCAGCGCCTCCAGCACCTGCAGCCCGTTGCCGTCG
>JBEKVA010000198.1:0-7712 GCA_049514475.1 Spirochaetia bacterium | reverse complement strand
CGAGCCTGCCCAGCGGCGTGCGGGCAATGATCGGCTCCAGGACCTTCTCAGGCACAGAGGCGATCATGGGCGTCCTCGTATAGCCGGGAGAGACGGCGTTCACCCTCACCTTGGCACCCTTGCGGGCGAACTCCCGCGCCCATCCCTTCGTCATGGCGATGATGCCGCCCTTGCTCGCCGCGTAGTTGGTCTGCCCGATGTTGCCGTCCAGCCCGACCACGGAGCTGATGCTCACGATGGACCCCGCGCCGGCCGTCATCATGAGGGGCGCCACCGCCCGGGTCACCAGGAAGACCCCCTTCAAGTTTACGTCGATCACCGCGTCCCATTCAGCGTCGGTCATCTTCTGTATGAGGGCATCACGGGTGATGCCGGCGCAGTTCACCAGCACGTCGATCTGTCCCGACTCCGCGCTGATGCGGGCAACCAGGGCGTTCACCGCAGCAGAGTCGGTGACGTCCACAACAGCGCCCTTCACGGCGGGCAGCTCTTTTTCCAGCGCCGGGAAATCCGCGTTATTGACATCCAGCGCCCACACGCGCCGCGCGCCTTCCCGGGCGAATGTCTCCACGATTCCCTTCCCGATGCCCCGCGCGCCGCCGGTCACGACGCAGACCTTGTCTTTCAGACGCATGAGCTCTCCTTATTCACTGCAGGGTCCCCACCGGATCACGGAAGCCGCCCACACGAAACCGAGGCCGGCACCGACGAATACAACTGTGGAGCCGTCCTTCACTTTTCCCGCGGCCAGGCCCAGCTCGAGAGAGAGAACCTGGTCATTCTGCCCCAGATGGCCGTAGTCATCCAGGTAGGTGGTCTTGCCAGGGTCCAGGCCGAGCTCCGCCAGCACCGAATCATGCGCGCTGCGCTTGAAGTGCAGGATGGCCAGGTAGTCGATGGCGCGGTCGGGTGTGCCGCTGGCGGGGTCATCGGGATAGCCCGACTGCCGAAGTGCGGCGCGGATGACCGCGTAGAAGTTGGGCAGCGTCGCATCTCCGAGCTTCTTCTTGAAGGTGGCCTCGTCGGGCACGACGAAGTGGGCGCGCTCCGCGTCAGCGGGGTCGGGAGGCCACGCGCGGGTGCCCAGGGCCGGCACGATGCACATCTCGGAGAAGGAGCCGTCTCCGCGCAGCGACGATGCAAGGACGGCGTTCCTGCCCGCGTTCTTTCGCAGCACGAGCGCCGAGGCGCCCGAGCCGATATCCAGCATGAAACGGGTGGCAGGCTCGGCAAGATCGATCAGGTCGTTGTTGCGATAGCCGGAGACCAGGAGGACCGTCCGCAGCTCTTCGTGGGTCAACATGAGGGACTTGGCCACGTCGAGTGCGGCCATCATGGAGCCGCACATGGCCTCCATATCGAAGCTCCAGGCCCCGCGGGCGCCGATTTTGTCTGCCACGTACAGCCCGGCGAGCCAGCAGGGGTAGTCCTTGTGCTGGGCTCCACACCAGATGACCAGGTCGATCTCGGCGCCCGTGATGCCCGCATCCTGGAGGGCCTTTTTCGCCGCCTCCAGCCCCATCTGGGCCGTGGTTTCCCCGGGACCTGCAACGGGCTTCCGCTTGACCCCGAACTTCAGGGCTATCACGTTCTCAGGGATGCCCGTTGCAAGGGCAATGTCCGCTGCGCTGACTGAGGTTGAAGGCAACCAGGTTCCATGCCCAAGGATTCCGATATGCACCGGCCAACTCCCTGATGACTGAATCGTCTCTCATCGTATTACTCCTGGTCAGGTCACATGTCAAGCATTATTTTTCACATAATAAAGGGCATTTTCCTATTTTCTGCTTGTGCTGAGCACCTTAACAGCATATAATGCCCGCGATGAGCGAATCGACTCTCATCAGTACTGAAGACCGTATTTTTTACGCAGCCGTCAAGCTGTTCTCGAAGAACTGGTATCGGACCGTCTCTGTTGCCGCCATCTGCCGCGATGCAGGCCTTTCAAACGGCGTTTTCTATCGATATTATAAGAACAAGGAAGTCCTGTTTCGCAAGATACTGGAAAACGTTCTGGAGATGATACGTTCGGAGGTCGAGGCGCCGCAGGGCTCGGGGCCGCGCGAGCGGCTGCGCTCGCTCGTCAGCGCCTTGGTGAGCTTTTCCCGGACCCACCCCGAGCTGATTGCCGTGTTCCGCGAAGGCCAGTATCGATTCTTCGAATACGAGCGAAGGCTCGTTTCGATCTACCTGAAGAGCCTTGCCGTTGCCGTAGGCAGGGACATGAGCCACCCGGAATACCTGTTCGCCCTGGGAGGCGTGCGATTTTGCTCCATCCGAAGCGCCCTCCAGGGAGTCAGGATCGAGGTCGACGACCTTGCCGCCATTCTCTGCGACGGTCTTTTTCGGGGCATGTCATTCGATGCGGAACGGGTTTTCGGCGGCTCGGCGGATCCGCTGCCCGTGTCTCTCGATGAAAACGCCCGCGGCCGGCTCCTGTTCTCAGGCAAGCGCCTGTTCGCGGAGAAGGGCTTCTTTGAGACGAACATCCACGAGGTCACTGACGGGGCGGGACTCTCGGTGGGAGCCTTCTATAATTACTTCGAATCCAAGGAAGTCTTCCTGGCGGAGATCATCCGCAGGGTCGGGCACGAGGTACGATCGTTCATCGCGCGCAACCTTCCCGCTGCCGACGGCCTGCCGCTGAACAGGCTGGAGCGCGAGCTGCGCGGGCTGTGGCTCTGGCTGGTCTACCTCTCCATCGACAAGGACTGCTACACCATCGTCCGGGAAGCCGAGTTCGTGCTGCCGGGCGCGGTCCACGAGTACTACGGCTATTTCGTCGACGGCTACCACAAGAATCCTGAGGGCAACGGTGATGCCGACCAGACGACGGCAATCGAGTTCCTCCTCGGCATAGCGCACTACTTCGGCATCGAGGCGGCATTCGATTCGTACTCGTGGAGCTCCCGCGCCGCCGTGGAGACCATTGGCGGCTATCTCGCGCATGGCTTCTCGCAGTGGCTGGACTGAAGGAGGCGGAATGGCAAAGGCAAAGATTGTAGGAACCGGCATCCACGCCCCGGGGGAGCCGATCGGCAACGAGGAGCTCGCGCGCCTTGCCGGGATCACCTTCGATGCGGCCCGCCTGGAGTCGAAGATCGGCATACGGATGCGCCACATCGCCCGGCTCCGCGGCATACCTGAGACCACGGCCGACTTTGCCGAAAAAGCGGCGCGCGCGGCCCTGGCGGACGCCGGCGTGGACCCCGGCGATGTGGGGCTTTTCATCGTTGCAACCGACACGCCCGAGTTTATCTCACCTGCTACGGCCATCATCCTTCAGGGCAGGCTCCAGGGCGGGGAAACAGGCTCCGCGGCCTTTGACATTGGCGCTTCCTGCGCAAGCTTCGTCACGGCACTGGACTCCGCGGCGCGGACACTTGCCACCGATCGAACGCTCCGCTACGCGCTGGTGGTCGGCGTGTACAACATGCCGGCATACCTTCGCCCGGGAGACGATTTCGGCTGGACGATCTTCGCCGACGGCGCGGGAGCTGTCCTCCTGGGACGAGCGGAGGACGATGAGCCGGCCGGGTACATCGAGGGGGCCTTCCGGGCCGACGGGACCCAGTGGAACTACGTCGGGGTCTACGCGGGGGGCACGCGAAAGCCGGTGACACGGGAGCTCCTGGAGGCAGGGACCTGGGGCCTGGAGCTGCTGCAGCGCCTGCCGGGTGACAGGAACGTGAAGCTGTGGCCTCCCCTGGTGATGAGGCTGCTCGAGAAAGCCGGCCGGCAGCTCTCTGATGTCGACCACATCCTCTTTACCCAGATCAACAGGTCCGTCATCAACCAGGTCATGGGCGTCCTCGGGCTCCCCCTGGAGCAAACGACCTGCGTCATGGACCGCTATGGCTATACCGGCTCGGGGTGCATCCCGATGGCTCTGCACACCGCGCTGCGTGAAGAAAGAGTGAAAAAGGGCGACACGATCGTGCTCGTGGCTTCCGGGGCGGGGCTTGCCGTCGGAGCGAACCTGCTGGTGCTGTAAGGGGCCCGCCCGTTGGCCCTCATCATATGAAGGAGAAGGAAAATGCAGTGGAAGGACGACTACAGGAAGAAGCTCGTGGACATCGACACGGCGGTCTCGCACATCGCAAGCGGCAATGACGTGATCGTGGCGCAGTGCGCCTCCGAGCCGCAGGGCTGCATGTCGCGCTTTCACATCATGGCCGACAAGGTGGAGGACGTGCGCGTGTTCTCGGTGCTCACGCTGAAGCCCTACGAGTTCTACATGCGGCCCGAGATGAAGGGACATTTCGAGCTTGCCTCGTGGTTCCACGCTCCCGGCTCCCGCGAAGCCCTGAAGGCCGGGACCGGCACCGTCAGCTACGTGCCGAACAACCTCCACCGCGCCGCTGCCGACAGGATCCATGCGCATCGGCCCGACATCTTCTTCGGGACGTGCACTCCTCCCGACGCCCACGGCTACGTCTCCCTTTCCCTGGGCATCACCTACGAGAAGGACGTCATCGAGGCGGCGACAACGGTCGTCCTGGAGGTGAATCCCCGGCTGCCGCGCACCTTCGGCGACACGCAGGTGCACGTTTCAGCCGTCGACTTCTTCGTCGAGCGGGACACAGAGGTCCCCACCCTGCCCTCTCCCTCACCGTCGCCGGTCGATCTCTCCATTGGCGGGCATATCGCGGAGCTGGTCGAAGACGGCAGCACGATCCAGCTCGGCATTGGGGGCATCCCCAACGCGGCTGCCCTGGCGCTGCGGGAGAAGCACGACCTGGGCGTGCACACCGAGATGATGGTGGACTCCATGATGGAGCTTTCCGAGATGGGGGTCATCACCAACGAGCGCAAGGGCCTGCTGAGGGGAAAGTTCGTCTGCTGCTTCGCGATGGGCTCGCGCAAGCTCTACGACTGGATGGACGACAACGTGGCGGTGCAGTTCGAGCGCGGGAAGTGGGTCAACGACCCTGCCGTCATCAGGCAGAACACCAGGATGGTATCGATCAACACGTGCCTCATGGTCGATCTCACGGGCCAAGTGGCCGCCGAATCCATCGGGACCACGCAGTACTCCGGCACCGGCGGCCAGTCGGACACGGCCATCGGCGCCGTCGAGGGCCTCGACGGGCTGGGCAAGTCCATCATAGCTTGCTACAGCACGGCAAAAGGCGGAAAGCTCTCTACCATTGTACCCACCCTCCCGGAGGGCACCGCGGTGACCCTGCACAGGGCTAACGTCGATCACGTGGTAACAGAGCACGGCATTGCGCGGCTGCGGGGGAGAACCACGCGGGAACGGGTGCACGAGCTGATTGGCGTGGCGCATCCTGATTTCCGCGAGGAGCTGAAAGAGAAGGCAACGGCGCTGGGCTACCTGTAGGGAGGTCGGCCTGCGGCAGCCGGCCGCCGCCACCGGCGGAGGTGTCAGGCTGCCGCTGTTCAGAAAGAAAAAGTGATGGAATTGCTTACCCCATCGCAAGAAATTCCATAGAACCGCCAATATAGGCCATTCCCGGTTGAAGGGACTGACCTCACTATCATCCAAAGGTCACCACGGTTCGTTTCGACCACCGCGAAGAAGGGGGAAGCATGGCGAAGATTGCGTTGATTGGTGCTGGGAGCATCGTCTTCAGCACGACCTTGTTGAATGACCTGTTTCAGACCAGGTGCCTGAACGGGTCGACCATTGCTCTCATGGGGCCCACGCTCTCGAAGCTTCAGAGAGTCCAACAGTACGCGCAGAAAATCATCGACAAGAACAAGCTGCCGAGAGGGCGGCCACTGCCGCTTTGCCCCCCGGGCGCCCCAGAGGTACATTCTTTCTCATGGCTGGCAATCCCGATGTGGACCGCTTCGACCAGTGGGCGGTCAGCTACGATCGCTCGATCGGGCAGCGGTTCTTCTTCGTGCCCGTTCACACCAGGATGCTGAACCTGCTGAAGAAGGCGTATCGGGGGGAGCCGCCGCGCTGCATCGTCGACATCGGCTGCGGGACGGGGCGGCTCCTGCGGGCCGCGGGCGCGTGCTGGCCCGGCGCAAGGCTGCATGGGTTCGACCCGGCCCCGCGCATGCTCGAGGAGGCGCGGCGGCACCTGGCGGCGGCCACGTTCACGACCGCGCTGGCCGAGTCTCTCCCCTTCCCCGACCAGTCCGCCGACATCGCTCTTACCAGCATTTCGTTTCATCACTGGGCGGACCAGGGAAAGGGGATCCTCGAGGCGGCACGGGTGCTGCGCTCCGGCGGCCTCTTCTGCCTGGCAGATCACACCTTCCTTCCCGCGCGCCTGCATGGTGAAAAAGTCAGGAGCCGGCGGGAGGTCCGGGAGCTGATGCGCGCCGCGGGGCTTACCGTTCTATTTCAGAGGGCAGCCCTGCCTTTTGTGACCGTCACCGTGGCACGGAAGCAGCCCTGAATCTACAGCAATTCCTTCGTGGCCTCGTAAAGGGCCAGGTACTTGCGGTAGCTTTCCGCGTATGAGGCGGCATTGCCGGCAGGCCTGACGGTCCGCTCGTCCTTCACCATCGCGGCGGCCGCCTCCGAGAGAGAAGCATAGCGGCCGGCGCCTGTGGCCGCGCACACCGCGGAGCCGATGATCCCGCACGCCTCCGCGTCGCGGGGAACGGTGATGGGGATATTGCAGACGTCAGCCGTCATCTGTAGCCAGATGCGGCTCTGCGTCCCACCCCCGCCGGCGGCCGCTCCCGTTACCTTCACGCCGGCCAGCGCGAGCTCGTCGAGAATGTGCCTGCTGCCGAAAACAATGCCCTCATAGGCGCAGCGCAGGAGGTGACGCGGCTCGTGCGCAAGGGTCAGCCCGAAGATCACCCCCCGTGCCCGGGGGTCCCGACGCGGCGTACGGTTGCCCTGCCAGTAGTCGAGCATGACCAGTCCCTCGGAGCCGGGCGCAACGATGGCAGCCTCTTCTTCGAGGCTGCCCAGTGCGGAAGCCTTGTCAGCGGCACCCCCGCCGTTCCCCGGCAGGTTGCCCATGATCCAGTTGATGATCGACCCTGTTGAGGTCTGCCCCCCCTCGATGACCCATTTCCCTTCGAGGACAGCGTCAGGGTACGGTCCCCAGAACCGGGGAGAAAACACCGGCGCGTCGTTAAGGACGAACAGCACATTGGAGGTCCCAATGATCAGGCCCATCCGCGAGGTGCCCAGCGCGTTCAGCCCCAGCAGCCCGACGTACGCGTCGATGCCTCCCTCGGCAACGGGAATACCGGAAGGGAGCCCCATATCGGCGGCGGCACTCTTTCCGAGGTGCCCGATAGGACGCCCCATGGGAACGACCTCTGAAGGCCATTTATCGAGCAGATCGGCCGCCCCGAGGGCGGCGAAGAAATCCTTCTGCCAGCCGCCTTCCACGGAAACGTAATTCCACTTGCAGGTGGCGGTGCACAGGGAGGCCGTCCAGGCGCCGCAGAGCTTGAAACCGATCCATTCGGTGGCCTCCAGGATATGGTGGGCTCGATGGAAAAGCTCAGGGCTGTTCTTCTTCAGCCACAACGCCTTGGGGACCATCCACTCAACAGAGTCCTGCCCGCCGACGTACTTGAGGATCGGGTGCCCGGTCCGGGTGACCTGTTCAGCTTCCTCCACCGCCCGCTGGTCCATCCAGAGGATTGCGGGGGCAAGCGGCAGGCCTTCCCTGTCCACCATGAGGACCGTTGCCGAGGTCGCATCGAATGAGATGCCCTCGATCCTGCCCGCATCCACCCCCGGGCGGGAAACGCATTCCCGTGAT
>JBEKVA010000197.1:0-7765 GCA_049514475.1 Spirochaetia bacterium | reverse complement strand
TCCTTCAGCATCTCCGCGTTGGGGAGGTTCTTCGGCACCTCGCGCAGCCCGTCCATGTCGTCCGAGAAGGCAATAATGCGGGCGTCGATGCCGGGCTCCAGCGTCTTCAGCGCCTGCAGCACGAATGAGGTTCGGGCCACCTCCCCGAAAGTCCCGATATGAGGCAGGCCCGACGGGCCATAGCCGGTTTCGGCGGTCACCGATGTCTTTCCAATCCCGGCGCCGTCTCTATTCCCTGAGAGGCGCCTCCCCAGGCGCTCGATGATCCGCTGCGCTTCGACGAAGGGCCATTCCTTGTGAGTCATAAGTGGGTTTGTCATATCCCTTTTGCGCGGGCGGAGTCAAGGATTCACCGTGAAACGGCCCCCGGACTTGCCGAATTGCATAGGCCTGCGTGGCGGCAGTCCGTGGGCGGCCCCCGGGCCCTCGAAATTGCACTGGCCCGGCGCCCGATTGGACAGTAAGTTACAGCAATGACCAACGGACGAAGGTGCACGGGCGCCCAGGCGGTGGTGCACGTATTGGAGCAGCAGGGGGTGAGGTACGTCTTCGGGCTGCCCGGCGGAGCTGCCATACCCCTGTTCGACGCACTGGTGGATTCGAAGATCCACTTGGTGCTGACGCGCCATGAGCAGGGGGCCACCCACATGGCGGACGGCTACGCTCGGGCAAGCGGCGAGCCCGGCGTGGTGCTGGTCACCTCGGGCCCCGGGGCAACAAACACTATCACCGGCATTCTTACCGCGCAGATGGACTCCGTGCCCATGGTGGTGATCACCGGCCAGGCCAACGTCGCCGACCTGGGCATGGACGCCTTCCAGGAGGCCGACGTTTCGGGCATCTCCCTGCCCGTCGTGAAGCACTCTTACCTGGTGAAAGTCCCCGGCGACATCCCCCGCGTGCTTCGCGAGGCATTCTTCCTGGCGAAATCGGGGAGGCCCGGCCCCGTGCTCGTCGACATCCCCCGCAACTGCTCCAATGCCACCATCGAGGTGCGGGATGACGAGGAGTTCCACCTGCCCGGCTACAACGTCCCGGAATCGGGGGACCCGGCGCAGGTGGCCTGCGCGGCAAAGAGGCCCGTGCTCCTTGTCGGTCACGGGGCCGTGATTTCAGGCGCCGGCGGCGAGCTTCTCACCCTCGCGGAGACCATGAAGATCCCGGTCACCAACACCCTGCTGGGCAAGGGCGCGTTCCCCGAGACGCACCCCCTGAGCCTGGGAATGCTGGGCATGCACGGCACCGCCTACGCGAACAAGGCCATGGTGGACTGCGACCTGGTGATGTCCGTCGGCTCGCGCTGGGATGACCGTATCACCGGCACCCCGTCCACGTTCTGCCCTGATGCCGCCAAGATCCACGTGGACATCGACCCTGCCGAGATCAACAAGCTCTACAGGATGGACTGCGCCATCAACGGGGATGCGCGCGCGGTCCTGGCGGAGCTGAACACGCAGCTCGTCCCCGGGGACACCACGGAGTGGCGCGAGCGCGTCGAGGGGTGGAAGAAGACGTACCCGCTGCACTACCGCAGGCGGGGGACATTCGAGGCGCAGTACGTCATCGACGAGCTGTACCGGCTTACCGCGGGGAAGGCAATCGTTACCACGGACGTGGGTCAGCACCAGATGTGGGCGGCCCAGTTCTACCGCACCGACGAGCGCTTCCACTGGATCTCCTCGGGAGGCGCCGGCACCATGGGCTTCGGCTTTCCCGCGGCCATCGGCGCCCAGCTTGCGCGGCCGGGGGAGCTGGTATGCGCCATCGTGGGGGACGGCGGGTTCCAGATGACGATGTACGAGCTGGCCACCGCCGCCAACCTGAAGCTCCCCCTGAAGGTGCTCATCATCAACAACCGCTACCTGGGCATGGTGCGCCAGTGGCAGAACCTCTTCTGGGAGAACCGCCTCTCGGGGGTGGACCTGGTGGGAAACCCCGACTTCGTGAAGCTTGCGGAGAGCTACGGGTGCAAGGCGCTGCGCATACGGCGTGCGGGTGACGTGCGCGCGGCGCTGCAGAAGGCGCTTGCCTGGAACACGGGTCCCGTTGTCATCGACGCGGAGGTGGCCAAGGAGGACAACGTGTTTCCCATGATACCCGCCGGGGCCGCCATGAAGGACATGATCCTCGGACCCCCGCGGAAGGAGCGCGGATGATGCCGGCGAACGGCGCAGAATCCGCCTTCGGCGGCGCACAATCCGCCTCCGGCGGCGCGGTGAAGAAACACCTGGTGAGCCTCTACGTGGCCAACAAGTTCGGCGTTCTCAACCGCGTCGCCCTGGTCTTCGCGCGGCGGGGCTTCAACATCGACAGCCTGGTGGTCTCCGAGGCGTTCGACCCGGATTTTTCCCACATGAACATCGTGGCCACCGGGGATGAGCGGACAATCGGGCACATCATCAAGCAGTTGAACAAACTGGTCGATGTCGTGCACGCTCGCGACAACACCGGGCTGGACGTCATCCAGCGGGAGCTGGCCCTGGTGAAGGTGCGCTGCCCGCCGGAGAAGCGCACCGAGGTGCTGGCCGTGGTGCACACCTTCAAGGGTCAGGTGGTGGACCTGGCGGAGAAGGCGCTCACCGTCCAGGTCACGGGCAACTCGGAGAAGGTCGATGCTCTGCACCGCATGCTCGACCGCTACGGGGTCATCGAGATGGTGCGTACCGGCAAGGTCATAGCGGCGCGGGGAGAAGAGGTAACCTGATACATGGCCAAGAACCTGCTCGACAAGGTGTGGGACCTGCACAAGGTGGGAACGCTGCCCTCGGGGCAGGACCAGCTTTTCATCGGCATGCACCTCATCCACGAAGTCACTTCTCCCCAGGCCTTCCAGGCGCTGAAGGACCGCGGCCTTTCGGTGATGTTCCCCAACCGCACGTTCGCAACGGTGGACCACATCGTGCCCACCGACAACCAGCACCGTCCCTTCGCCGACCCTCTGGCGGAAGCCATGATGCAGGCCATCGAGCGCAACACCAAGGAGCACGGGATCCTGTTCTTCGGCATCGGCGCCGAGCACCAGGGGATCGTGCACATCATCGGGCCCGAGCTTGGACTGACGCAGCCGGGCATGACGATTGCCTGCGGGGACTCCCACACCTCGACACACGGCGCGCTGGGCAGCCTTGCCTTCGGGGTAGGCACCAGCCAGATCCGCGACATCCTGGCCACGCAGACCCTCTCCCTCAGCCGGCCGAAGGTGCGGCGCATCGAGGTGTCGGGAGCCCTTGCCCGCGGGGTGTATGCCAAGGACGTGATCATCCGCATCATAGCGGACCTCGGGGTGAACGGCGGCATCGGGTACGCCTATGAGTATGCTGGTCCCGCCATCGAGGCGCTGCCCATGGAGGGACGCCTGACGCTGTGCAACATGAGCATCGAGGCAGGCGCCCGGGTGGGCTACGTCAACCCGGATGCCACTACCATCGACTACCTGCGCGGAAGGCGCTTCGCCCCCCAGGGGGTGGACTTCGATGCCGCGGTGAAGTTCTGGAAGAGCATGGCCTCGGATCCCGGGGCGAAGTACGACGACACCTGGAAGCTGGACGGCGCCAAAATCGAGCCCATGGTCTCCTGGGGCATCAACCCGGGACAGGCGGTGGGCGTGACCCAGCGCTTGCCCAAGGTTTCCGATGCGCCGCCCGAAGAGCGCGAAGTATTGCAGAAGGCATACGAGCACACGGGATTCGAGGAGAACCGCCCGCTGAAGGGGCTGCCGGTGGACGTGGCTTTCATCGGCTCCTGCACCAACGGCCGCATCAGCGACCTGCGGGAAGCTGCCCGCGTGATCAAGGGGAAGAAGGTTTCCCCGAAGGTGCTGGCGCTGGCAGTGCCGGGGTCGCGCAGCGTCGCGCGCCAGGCGGAAGCGGAAGGTCTGCCGGAGATCTTCCGCGCGGCGGGGTTCCAGTGGCGGGAGGCCGGCTGCTCGATGTGCCTGGCCATGAATCCCGACAAGCTCAACGACAGGCAGGTGTGCGCCAGCACCTCCAACCGCAATTTCATCGGCCGGCAGGGCTCGCCGAAGGGCCGCACGCTCCTGATGAGCCCGGCCATGGTGGCAGGGGCCGCGATAGCAGGAGAGGTGGTCGACGTGAGGGAGGCACACTGATGCCAGGGTCAAGCATGCGCAAGCGCATCGAGGGCAGGGCCATCCCTCTCCCCGGTGATGATATCGACACCGACCGCATCATTCCCGCGCGCTACCTGCGCGAGATCACCTTCGAGACACTTGGCCAGTACGCCTTCTACGACGCGCGATTCGACGAGAAAGGCCAGCCGAAGCAGCACCCGCTGAATGACCCTCGGTTCACAGGGGGCTCGATCCTGCTGGTGAACCGCAACTTCGGCTGCGGCTCTTCCCGGGAGCACGCGCCCCAGTCTCTCATGCGCATGGGCATCAAGGCGTTCGTCGGGGAGTCCTTCGCGGAGATCTTTTCGGGAAACTGCACGGCCCTTGGGCTGCCGGCCGCCCGGGTCTCTCACGAGGATGCGGTGAAGCTCATGCAGCTCGTAGAGGCCACGCCCTCCCTTTCCCTGGTGGTCGACCTGGAAGCGGGGGCGGTCATCGCGGGCTCGGCCCGGGTGCCCTTCACCATGCCGGATTCTGACCGCAAGAGCCTGGTGAGCGGCCAGTGGGACACGACGGCGGTGCTCCTTGGACAGGAGGCTGCCATACGGACCACCGCGCTGCGGATACCCTACGTGAGCGGTTTCCGCCGCTGAGAGGTGCTGGCATGAAAACTTCTATTGAAAAGCTGAACGCGCGCAGCAGGATCATGACGGAGGGCGTCTCCCGCATGCCCAACCGGGCAATGCTTCGCGCCGTGGGGTTCACCGACGAGGACTTCGACAAGCCCATCGTCGCGGTGGCAAGCGCCGGCAGCGAGGTCTCCCCGTGCAACGTGCACCTCGATGAGCTTGCCGCAATTGCGAAGACCGGCATCAAGGACTCCGGCGGGGTGCCCCTGAAGTTCAACACCTTCGTAGTCACCGACGGGGAAGCAATGGGGCACGAGGGCATGAAGTGCTCACTGGTGAGCCGCGAGGTCATTGCGGACGCTATCGAGCTGGTGGTGCGAGGGCACCAGATGGATGCCATCCTCGGCCTGGGCGGGTGCGACAAGACCATCCCCGGCGCCGTCATGGCCATGGCGCGCCTGGACCTTCCCAGTGTGTTCGTCTACGGCGGCTCCATCCTGCCCGGCAGCCACAACGGCAAGCCCGTGGACATCGTGAGCGCCTTCGAGGCGGTGGGGAAGTTCAGCACGGGGGAGATCACGGAAAAGGATCGGCACGGCATCGAGTGCGCCGCCTGTCCCGGCCCCGGAGCCTGCGGCGGCATGTACACTGCCAACACCATGGCGGCTGCCATGGAGGCCATCGGCATGAGTCTGCCCGGCAATGCCTGCATCCCCGCGGTGAACACTGCAAAGAAGGACGAGCTGGTGCGCGCGGGGGCAGCGGTGATGGACCTGGTGCGCCGCGGCATCACCCCGCGCATGATCATGACACGGAAGGCATTCGAGAATGCCATCAGGGTGGCCCTTGCCGTGGGCGGCTCCACCAATGCCGTGCTTCACCTTCTTGCCCTTGCCGTTGAGGCGGGCGTGAGCCTGGACATCTTCGAGTTCAATTCCTTCTATGACACGACCCCGACCCTTTGCGACCTGAAGCCTGCCGGCCGCTACGTCATGAACGACCTCTACGGTGTGGGCGGCGTGCAGAAGGTGATGCGCATCCTCCTGGACGCCGGACTGCTCCACGGCGACTGCCTCACCGTGACCGGCCGCACGGTGGCGGAGAACCTCGAAGGCGTTGACACAGACCTCTCGGGTCAGGACGTGATCCATCCGCTGTCGAAGCCTGTCTCCCCCCGCGGCCCCATCAGCGTTCTCAAGGGCAATCTTGCAGAGGAGGGGGCCGTGCTGAAAACCGTCGGCATCGGGGAGTTCGTGCACCGCGGCCCGGCACGCGTGTTCGAGAGCGAGGAGGAGGCGCTGAAGGCCATCCTCGACAAGCAGATCAAGAAGGGCGACACGGTTGTGATCAGGAATGAGGGCCCGCGCGGCGGGCCTGGCATGCGCGAGATGCTGGCTCCCACCTCGGCGCTGGCCGGCGCGGGGCTCATGCACGATGTCGCGCTGATCACCGACGGCAGGTTCTCCGGCGGCAGCCATGGCATGCTCGTGGGGCATATCGCCCCCGAGGCCCGGGACGGCGGGACAATCGCGCTTGTGAAGGACGGGGACATGATCACTATCGATGCGCGGCGGAAAACGCTGAGTGTCGATGTGGCCCCGGCTGAGCTTGCCCGCAGGCGGGCCGCGTGGAAACCACGACCGACCGCCTATCCCACCGGCGCGCTGGCAAAGTACGCGCGCCTTGTCTCATCGGCGAGCAAGGGAGCGGTCACGGGCTGAGGTCCCGCGCGCCGAGCGCGGGCTCTTGCCCCGCCGCCGGGCAGGCGTTCAGGGAACCAGCGTGTATTTCTTCCAGAATCGCAGGGCCACCTGCTGCGCCCCCTCCTGGAAAAAGGATCGGATGATCTCACCAGTGTAGAGACGATGCGGCATTACCGTGGCGAGCGTGAAGGAAGCATCCGTGCCCAGCTCTTCATCGGGCACCACCTGGCCGGCCTCCTTCGCGAAACCCAGCAGGGCGCCCTGGTCGGAGAGATTGACGATGATGGCGGGGACCTTTCGTCCGCCCAGTGAAATGGTGCATTTCGTCCGCACCGGGGTCCTGTCGGTCTGCCTGCGTTCACTCATTTTTACTTCTCCCTCATCTCCCCCACTCCCGTCCAGCCGTGCGTGGGAGTAGACTGCGCATATGCCGCGCATCGCGCCTGGAACACGCCTTTTCTTCCGTGCCGCTGAGGGCCCGCCTGACCTCGTAGATCTCCGAGCCCGCGCTGCAACCCTTCACCGCCATGCGGCCGAGCAACCGGCAGGGCAGGGCATCCGCGATCTTGCGGTGCACCGACTCCGACACGATGAGAGGGGCGTGATACTTCTTCGTGAGGCCTTCCAGCCTCGATGCGAGACTCACCATGTCGCCGATGACAGTATAGTCCATTTTTCTCCGTTCCATAGTTGATGCCGATGCCGAACGCCTTTCGCCCCTTCTTCTCCTGCCACGTGTTGAACTCGTGCAGGCCGTCAAGCGTTTCCAGCGCGACGAGCACCGATTGCAGCGCATCGTCCTCGTGGCGGACGGGGGCGTCGAAAAAGGCCATGATCGCATCCCCGACGGAGAACAGCACGGCAAGGACCCTGCGGGGCACGTTTTATTGTAATTCAGGAAATGACCATTTTCAACATAAGCATGCGGTTCTCATGCCAAGAGCGGGGTTTATGCCTTGATTGGGGCTCTTTTCGGACGCTATAGTACTGCCATACAATCGGTGGAGGAATCATGGCAGAGAAGGGATTTGAGGCGGGGGAAGCCCTGGGGATGATCGAGACCCGTGGGTTTGCGGCGATGGTGGAAGCAGCCGATGCGATGGTGAAGGCGGCGAAGGTGGACCTCATCGGGTTCCAGCAGATCGGCGGCGGGTATGTGACGGCGATCGTGCGCGGGGACGTAGCGGCATGCCGCGCGGCGGTTGACGCAGGAAGCCGCGCAGCGGAGAAGGTGGGGGAGATCGTGACGACCCACGTCATACCGCGGCCGCACGCAGGCGTTGATGCGGCGCTGCCGTTGGGCAGGAAGGAGTAGGTGATGGCGGTGGACCTGAGGACCTACGTATTCCTTGATTCGCTGCAGC
>JBEKVA010000196.1:0-7782 GCA_049514475.1 Spirochaetia bacterium | reverse complement strand
CCAGCCGGCCCCCTGGGACGGCCCGTCGGCCGCCGGACGATCCTCGGGCCCCCGTTGCGGCCTGTCGGCCTCCCGGGATGGCCGTCTGTGACAGGCCTCCGGCCCCAAGCCCCCCTACAGGCTCTCCATCAGGGCGTTCCACTTCTCCTGCAGGTATTTCTTGAAGGCGTACTCCTCGTGGTAGTCCGAGGCAATCTCCTCGATGGCGCGTGAGATCTCAGAGAAGACCCCCTTCAGCATGGCAGGGAGGCTTCCCGCCGAACCCTTCTCCGGGGGTATGGCGAAGGTGGGATTGAAGATGGATTCCTTCAGCTTCTCCAGGGAGGAGCTCCGCAGCGCCCCCTTCTCCCTGCCCGGCTCGATGCCGCTCTCAGCCAGCTTGGCCATATCTACCGTCACCTCTTCCGGCGAGTAGGCCGTGATGGCTTCCTTGATGCCCTTCACCTGGATCTTGCCCAGCTCCGTGCAGCGCACGTAGTCACGGATCTCCTGGAAGGTCGCCTCGGTCAGGAGCACGTCCCCGGGTGTCGCGGCGCTCTGCATGCGGGAGGCGACGTTGACCACCTCCCCGAAGATGTCGTTGTCCTTGCGGATCACCTGGCCGGTATTCAGCCCGATGCGGGCCTGGAACTTTTCCTGCTCAACGCGCATGGAGCTGTAGTCGCCGATTTTCTTCTGGACCTCCAGGGCGGCCATTGTCGCGTTCAGCGGATGCTTGAACACGGCGAGTATCCCGTCACCCATCTTTTTCACGATGGAGCCCCGGCGCTCGGCAATGCTGGTGCCCACGATCTCCTCGAACGCCTTGATCAGCTTCATGAGGGATGACATGTCCACCGTGGAGGACCTCTCGGTGTAGCCGGCAATGTCGATGAAAAAGACCGTCAGCACCTGTGTGTTTTCGCGGCGGAACTTGAACTCCAGCTTCGCCTGGCTGAGCATGCTCTCGATGCCGGAGGAAGGCGTCTCCGCGGGAGCTTCGGGCGCCTCCGGCGGGGGCGCTTCACCGGGAGAGACGGTTAACGCGGAGAGCAGCCCCTGGCGAAGCTCTTCGGCGAATATCCCCTGGCTGAGCTCGGGGAGCAGCTTCCGCAGCGCCTCCTGCACCGGCATGCTGTCGAGGCGGATCATCTCCAGCACCAGGGCGAATGTTTCCCGTGAGAGCGGCTTGGAGATGCCGGCAAGGATTTCGGCAATGAGATCCGTGTCCCCCGAGCGGACGTAATCGCTCACGATCTGCGCCGCGTAGTCGTCCTTCATCGAGAGCAGCGCAAGGAGGGCCTCCACGCGCACGCTGCGATCGGCGTCCTCCAGCAGCAGGTACAGCTTGTTGGTCACGATTTCCGGGGGGGCTCCTTCGCCCCGGGCCGAGAGCTCCTTCAATATCCGCACCGCCACGCGGCGCCCCACTGCGTTGGCGTGCGTCGTGAGGTCAAGCGCCTGGTGGCCGAGGGTGGAATCCGCATTCTTTGCCAGGATATCTCCCACGCGCAGCTTCAGCTCATCCGTGGCGTCCCTGACGTCAAGAACCTTCAGCAGGGGAGGCAGCCCTTTCTTCAGCGGCGCGAGGTCCATCTTCTCCAGGGTCTCCGCCGCCAGCATGCGGGCCAGGGGGTGGAGGGAAGGGGATTGCAGGACGTGGATCAGCGGGCCGATCGGGATCTTCGCGGGTATGAAGCGGGCTCCCCGGATGTAGCCGTTCAGGGTCCGGATATTGCGGGAAGGATCCTTGAAGAAATCCCGCGAGGCTTCGATGATCGACCGCGTGAGGAGCTGGCACAGGGTGACGATGCTGGTCTCTTCGAGGAAGTGGATGCGCTCGGCGCGCGCGAAGTCGAGGATCTCCTGGATCCTCTTCGCCGTGGTCTTGATTTCCAGCGCGCCGGCCACCCTGATGAGGCGGTTGAGCCTGCGCAGGAAGAAGGGCCGGTTGATGTCCACGCGCGACATTTGCGCGAAGACGGCAAGCTTGTCCTTTTTTTCGGTGAGGGTGAAAAGCGGAATGCACGCCTCGAAGCGGTTGATCTCTTCCTTTGGCGCGGAGGCCAGGAGCGAGCGGATCTGGGCGACCGGCGGGGTTCGCGCTCCCGATCCGTCGTCCTTGAAGAATGCCTGCACGTCGGCCACCACGGATGCGGTGGCGTATTTTTCCAGTATCGTGGCCAGGACCGTGGCCAGCAGGTCCTCCTTTTTCGCAATCCCACTCAGGGAGATGTAGTTTTTGCGGATCTTGGTGAACACGGTGTCCAGGTGGGCCGAGGTGATCACCGAGAACTCGCTGAGCAGGTGGGGGGAGGTGGCTTTGACCTCCTGCACGATCTTTCTCAGAAAATCTCCCACGAGCGTCTCGGTCTCCTGGTCCGCGTACGGGGAGATCAAAAGCAGGCGGAAAACCCTGGTGGGAACGCGCAGCCGGCCCTGGAACTGGGAAAGGGCAACCAGGAAGGAAGAAACCGTCTGGCGGTCAGCCTTCTGCAGCATTTCCAGCACGTAGTTGCCCTGCGGGTTTTTCGCCTTCAGCGTGTACACGCACAGGTAGGGACCAAGGGCCTCAGGGGCGAGGGTTTCCCGGGTATAGTCCAGGACCTCCTGGCTGCCCGTCTGAAGCATTTTCAGGAACGCCGCCTTCTGCACGCCCGGCAGCGCCTTGGACAGGGTGTCCTTGAGAAGGGTATAGCGCTCCGATTCCACCAGGGCCTCGACGGAGATGCGTTTCACCGCCTCGCTCTGCTTGGAATCCATGTACGCGGCGTGGTTGAGCTCCATCACCTGCTGTGCCGTCGGAGAGATGGCGTTGATGCCGCGCAGGATTTCCGTGCGCAGTTCCTCCTCGGGGAAGTGGTTGAAATATTTCACCATCATTCCGGTTGAGGAAGGCGCCCTGATTGCCGTGAGGGCCTGCACCGCCGCCACCCGCTGGGACTTCCTGCCGCGCTCGATGATCTGGTAGAGGTGGGGGATGGCGATTTCATTTCCCAGGGAGCCGGAGGCGCGGATGGCCGCCTCGCTGATGGCTATGTCGGAGTTGTAGAACTCCTTGACCAGGAGCTTGAAAATCTCTTCATCGTAGAAATTCTTAAGGAGCGAGAGAACGGTGATCTTCCCTTCTCTGCTCAACGTTCCGGCGGCTTTCCGATAAACTGGGTTCTGCGCCATTTGCAATCTTTTATCTCTGTCGACTTCTTCATAAAGCGTAATGCCCGGCACAGCGATTGTCAATGCCGACCGTTTTCAGGGTTTTTCGGAGGTTTCTTCCCGCCGGCCGCCGGCGGGCATTGAAGCGGCGCAGCTTTCCCTTTATAGTCGGCGCATGGTGCGCATGCTCACCGCGGCTGCCGTGCTGGGCGTCTATCTCCTTCTCTCGGGGTGCGCCTCGGGCGCCCGCGGCGCCGTGGCGTCGGACTACTACAACATCGGAAACGCCTACGAGGAGCTCGGCCAGTACGACAAGGCCATCCAGTACTACCAGGATGCGCTGCGCGCCGATCCCAGCCTCGTGAAAGCAGACTTCAATCTCGCCATCGCCCTGGCCCGCCTGAAACGCACCGATGAGGCGGTGGCCGTGCTGAAGCGCCTGCTGCTGAACGACCCTCAAAATGCGCAGTTGATGGGGGCGCTGGGCTGGGTGTACCACGCGGCAGGCCGCGACGGGGATGCGCTGGAGCAGTACAACGCGGTGCTGGCCCTTTCTCCCGCGGACCAGGATGCCCTGTACAACAGCGGCATCATCCTCTGGAAGGTCGACCGCAAGGACGAGGCGCTGGAGCGCTTCCGCAAGGTGCTGGTCAACGCCCCCACCGATACCGACGCGCTATACGCCGCCGGCTCGTTGCTGCTCTCCATGGACGATGCGGCGGGATCGGCCGACATGTTTTCCCGTTACTTGGAGAAGAAGCCCGACGACGCGCAAGCCTGGTACATGGTGGCCGCCGGCGCCGAGCGGCTGCGCAAGTATTCACGTGCACTGGATGCGTACGAGCGGATCGTCAGCCTCGATCCCAAGCAGTCAGATGCCTGGTTCGGGCAAGCGCGGCTGCTGCTGACGGTGATCGAGGACCCGCAGAGAGGGCTTGATTCCCTCACAAAGGCGCTGGCTGGAGGCTTCAAGGATCCCGTCGCGGTGAAGGTGCTGCTGGACAGCTCAGGGCTGCAGGAGCGCGCCAAGGTGGAAGGCCTGCTGAAGGAGCGCAACCTGCTGCCGGAATCCCCGTCAGCGGCAACGCCCCCATCGGCAGCGTCTCCGGCGTCACCGCCCCCGGCAGCACCGTCTCCATCGGCAGCGCCCCCGACAGGAACGAAGCCGCCCGGGTAGAAGGGAGGGCCCTTCGCGGGGCGGGGCCCCGCGAAGGATGCACGATGCTACTTGAGTTTTTTCAAGGCCGCTCGTATCTGCACGAGGGTGTCTTCGGGCGACTTCGATGAGTCGATGTTTTTCAGAAGCGACTTTTTGCCATAGTAAGAGATCAGCGGTTCCGTCTGCTTCCTGTACACATCCAGGCGGTTCTTGATGGATTCCAGGGAATCGTCGGGACGCGTGTACAGCGGTCCGCCGCACTTGTCGCACACGCCTTTCACCTTCGATGGCATGTTCTTCACGTGGTAGATCGCCCCGCAGTTCTTGCAGATCTCACGGCCGGAAAGCCTCTCCACCACCTGGGCGTCGGAGATTTCAAAGTTCACCACCGCGCTGAGCTTCTGGATCTTCTCCAGCGCTTCAGCCTGCGGGATGGTGCGCGGGAAGCCGTCGAGGATGTAGCCCTTCTGAGCATCAGGCTGCGTCAGGCGTTCGCGCACGATGCTCACGGTGAGATCGTCCGGCACCAGGTCGCCGCGTCCGAGGATCTCTTTCACCTTCTTGCCCAGCTCCGTCTCCCGCTTGATGGCGTCACGGAAGATATCTCCCGTGGAGATCTGCGGGATGGAATACTCCTTGCTCACGAAGCCGGCGAGGGTCCCTTTGCCGGCCCCCGGGGGTCCGAGGAAGATCAGATTCATAATTGTCACACCTCTGTTACGACGGTCACCGGCTCGGGACCGTATTTTCTGAAGATCATGTAGCGGGTGGAGCACTCCTTTGAGCAGTGCTCCCCGTCGAATCCCTTGCCGCGGAGAAAGATCGTGCCGCAGTTGACGCATGCCGTGTACGCGCGGGTGCACTCCTCCGAGCAGAAGGCGCGGTTCACCGCGTCTGCCAGGGGGATGTACGTGCCGCACGTGCGACAGGCGAGGTAGCGGGTCACGTGCCGCTCGCGAAATCAGTGAGGTAGGCGACCTGCGCGGGGGTCAGCGTGTCGATCTTCCTGCCCATCGTGGCAAGCTTCACGCCGGCAATCTCCTTGTCCTGCGCCCGATCTATCGTGTAGACCTTCTTGCCCATCCCCTTGCCTTCCCTGGCCAGGCGGATGAGGGACAGGAACTGGTTGGCAAAGGACATGTCCATGACCTCGGAAGGGTGACCCTCTGCCGCGGCGAGGTTTACCAGGCGTCCCTTGGCCAGCAGGTAGATGGCCCGCCCGTCCTTCATCGTGTATTCCTCGTTGTTGGCGCGCACTTCGCGCACGGACTTTGCCAGGGAGGCGAGGTCGGGGATATTGATCTCGCAGTCGTAGTGGCCCGTGTTGCAGACCACGGCGCCCTGTTTCATGCGCTCGAAGTGCCGCTTCACGATCACGTCCTTGACGCCGGTGGCCGTGATGAACACGTCCCCCACCGCCGCCGCTTCGTCCATGGGCATCACATCGAAGCCGTCCATCATCGCGCGCAGCGCAAAGATGGGATCCACCTCGGTGACGACCACGCGCGCTCCCATCCCCCTGGCACGCGATGCGACGCCGCGTCCGCAGTGTCCGTAGCCGGCAACGACGAATGTCTTGCCTGCGAGCAGGATGGAGGTGGCCCGCAGGATGCCGTCGATGGAGGACTGGCCGGTGCCATAGACGTTGTCGAAGTCCCACTTGGTCTCCGCGTCGTTGACCGCGATCACGGGGTAGAGAAGCTTGCCAGCTTCCCCCATGGCGCGCAGGCGGTGCACGCCCGTGGTGGTTTCCTCGGTGCCGCCCAGGATACCGGGGGCGAGCTCCTTGCGCGCGCTGTGCACGCGGAATATCAGGTCCGCACCGTCATCCAGCGTCAGCGTGGGCTTGAACTCGAGGGTCTTGTCGATTGCCCAGTAGAACTCGTCCCGTGTCTGGCCGTGCCACGCATACACGGAGGTCCCGTCCTCCGCGAGGGCCGCGGCAACGTCGTCCTGCGTTGAAAGGGGATTGCACCCCGACCAGGATATTTCCGCGCCGGCGGCAAGGATCGTTTTCACGAGCACAGCGGTTTCCTTGGTGACGTGCAGGCAGCCGGCGACACGCATACCCTTCAGGCTTTTCGCCTTGCCGTGCTGCTCGCGGAGCGCCATGAGCACGGGCATTCGTGATTCCGCCCACTCGATCCTCATTTTCCCGGCAGGAGCCAGCCCGGGGTCCTTGATCTTGCTATTGTCCATTTAACAGATAGTAGTCAGGGCCCGCAATGAGGTCAAGGATACGCTCTGACGAGTGCACGCGGGCTGTCAGGCGATGTTCCGTCATGTTCCACGCTGGAACATCGCACGGAACATCGTACTGCCGCACCGGTCAGCGACTCTGATGCTTTGAGGGCTCTGAGAGGCAAAATACCTTACGAAAATGGTAGTCAAAGCTTGGAAAGACCATTGGCACGGCGATTGCATAAACGTTCGCAGGCCGAATTTGAGCTGAACATGCGTGCTCGAAGGTTGGTCAATTCCGCCGCCGCAGGCAAGGAGTGAGCAGATGAGAGGCATCAACAATGTCAGGATTGGGGTGAAGACCCAGATTGCGACGATCACCATCGTGATGATGTTCGCCGTGTTCGCCATTGCCGTACTGGTGCTTCGCGCCACGCTGACGGCCCAGGTGGGGACGACGGTCAGCGCGACGGAGGCCGCGCTGCAGCTCAACGGGCTCGGCAGCTCCCTGCAGCAGTACATGGCCGGCGCGCGGCCGTTTGCCGCCGCCCAGCAGGATTTCGACGCCTATAAGGCATTGATGAAAGCGAAATACCCGGCGATCCTTGGGCAAAAGTTGACCATCAGCGCGGCAGCGGCCGGCGCCCACGAGGCCACGGCGACCCTCCAGGAGCATGTCGATGGAATCTGGCAGGCCATCGGGCGCGCCGAGGCACTCGCTCAGGAGAACGTGAAAATCGAGTCCGACGTGATCTCCCTCACCGGTGATGCCATCGGCCAGTCAAACATGTTTCTCAGCTCCATCTCCGATCGACTCTCCGACCCGGTGAAGCAGAAAAAGGTTTCCGTTCTCGAACGCAGGGTGATCCAGGGTGCCAGCATCAATACCAATTCGAACTTCATCATTCAGGGTCTCTTCAAGGACATGCGCATCAGCCTTGGCAACAAGGACAAGCTTACCGAGTTTCTCGACCAGGCGGAGAAGAACGCAAACGCGGATGTCGAGAAGCTCGCGGGCACGGATTTTGCCCAGCTGCCGAAAGACTCGGTTGCGGCAATCATCAAGACGCGCGAGCTTGCCGCGCACTACGTCCAGAATGAGAGCGCCCGGGAGGACATCGCCGCCCAGATCACCGCGAACCTGACGGGGGTGATGGGCGCCCTGAACTCTCGACTGGTGCAGGATACGCGCAGCTCGTTTTTCGGGATTACGACAATCATGAACACGGGCCTGGCCTTCTTCGCGATATTCGTGGCACTCATCGTTGTCCTGCAGATCATCATCTCCCGCTCCATCACCACGCCCA
>JBEKVA010000195.1:0-7793 GCA_049514475.1 Spirochaetia bacterium | reverse complement strand
GTTTGCGCGGCGCAGGGTCGAGCTGGAAGGGGCGATCAAGGGATACCTCAGCCTGTTCACCCGCTGCCTTTTCCTTCTGAATCCCGGCGGTCTTGCTTTCCTGTTCTCCTGCTCCGGCGCCGTCGACAGGCCCACGTTCCAGCAGATCGTGGTGGAGGCCGCGCTGCACTCAGGCAGGAAAGTGCGGCTTCTCAGGGAGCTGCACGCCGACGTGGATCATCCGGTTGCCGCCGCGCATCCCGAGGGCGAATATCTCAAGGGATGGATGGTCCATGCTGAATAGCCGCCGAGCAAGATCTACGACCGCCCGCTGGCTTCCCGCGGCGGTGCTCTGCCTGCTGCTGGCCGGCGGGCTTGCCTCCTGCGCGCCACGCCTGCCGCGGGTCACCCTGCGCGCTGCCGGGCAGGAGCTCTCCGTGGAGGTGGCGCGCACCGAGGCGCAACGGGAGCACGGGCTGATGGGCAGGAAGGACCTGGGGCCGCGGGACGGGATGATCTTTGTCTTCGACAGGGACGATCATCTCTCCTTCTGGATGAAGGACACCCCGACGGCGCTCTCCATAGCGTTTCTCTCGGCGGAGGGAAAGGTGCTGGAGATCGAAGACATGCAGCCATTTTCAGAAAAGACCATCCGCTCCCGTCTCTCCGCCCGCTATGCACTGGAGATGCGGCAGGGAGCTTTTGCGGAGCTTGGCATTCGCGAAGGGGATACGTTTACCTTCCCCGAGGGATTTCCCCAGGCCCGCTGAAACCGGGGATTGTCCTTCGGTCTATTCCTTATCCTCGTCGGAAAGCTCGGGAAACAGCTCCAGGCCCGGCTCCTCATTTGCCGTGGCCGGTTCCTGGGTCAGGATCTCGACGCGGCGCTCCAGGCGCGAGAGGTCTTTTTCCAGGGACGTGGAGAGCTTCATCCCTTCCTCGAAGAGCGCGACCGCCTCCTCCAGGGGAATGCTTCCCTCGCGAAGCCTTTCGGCCAGGTACTCGAGCCTTTCGAGCCTCTGCTCGAATCCCTGCGGGTGCTTTTTCGGCTCACTGCTTTTCGACGCCATGTGATTCCTCCACGGTTGCGCGCATCCCGCCGCGCGCCAGCCTGACCGACACCGCATCCCCCGCCTGCACGCCATCGGGGGAGAGAAGGACCCGTCCCGACCTCTCGTGCGTCACCACGGCGTAGCCCCTTTCCAGGACTGCCAGGGGAGAATAGGAGGCCAGCTCCCTCGCGGCGAGCTCGACCCGATGTGACATTCCCCGCAGCAGCGCGCGGTAGCCCTGGATCAGCTCATCCCGCGCGTCATCCACGCGCTGGGACATGGGCTGCAGGAAAATCTGCACGTTGCGCATCAGCCTCTCGGGGGCGAACTGCCCCAGAAGGAGCCTGATCCTCTCCAGGCGCTGGCGGACCGTCCCTTCCATGGCCGTCTGCAGCCCGCGCACGCGTGAGAGCAGCTCTGCCCGGGAGGCGGCGACAACCTCGGCTGCCGCCGAAGGGGTGGGCGCCCTCACGTCGGCAACGAGGTCGGACAGGGTGACGTCAGTTTCATGGCCCACCGCCGAGATGACGGGGATCCGTGAGGCCGCGATGGCCCGTACCACGATTTCCGAGGAAAAGGGCAGCAGGTCCTCCAGTGACCCGCCGCCCCTGCCGACGATGATCACCTCTCCCAGGGCGTGACGGTTGGCGACCTCTATTGCGTGCGCGATGCGTTCGGCCGCCCCCTCGCCCTGCACAAGCGTCGGCAGGATGACCACGTCGATGCCCGCGTTGCGCCGCCGCAGGATGCGCAGGATGTCGCGCACTGCCGCGCCGGTAGGGGAGGTGACCACGGCGATGCGGGAGGGAAAGAGGGGAAGCTCCTTCTTGCGCTCCAGGTCGAACACGCCTTCGGCGGCGAGCTTTCTTTTCAGCTCCTCCAGCATGAGGAGGATGTCCCCCTCGCCGGCCTTCGCCAGGGTATCGCAGATGAGCTGGTAGTTGCCCCTCTTCGCGTACACCGAGACGGCGCCCGTTGTCTTGACCAGCATGCCGTCGGCGGGGGTGAAGCGCACGCCGTCGACCCTGCTGCGGAACATGACAACCGATATGACCGCTTCCATGTCTTTGAGGCTGAAGTACCAGTGGCCGGCGCCGGAAGGGCGGAAGTTGGAGATCTCTCCCTGGATGGTGACCCGAGGAAAGCCGTCCTCGAGGGTGGCCTTGATAAGGGAGGTGATCTCCTGGACGGTGTAGATCCGCTCCTGCGGCTGGCTGGCCATGACCGGCAGGGTACAACGGTGATCCACCCTTTGCAACACGGGCAGGCGGAACATGCCGATTGCGCCATTGCTTCGGGCCTCGCTGCCACGCATCCCTGCGCTCGCTCGGCCTCGCCATCCTGGCTATGGTTGAACTTCCCCGCTTTCTGTCGATACTATCAGCGAGGAACATGAAAAACATCGCTGTCGTCAACGGAACAGGCTTGGGCGCCCTCGCGTTCCTCCCCATTGTGGACGGCAGATCGGCATTCCAGCGGGCCCTGGACTTTGCGCGGGGTCTGCCGGGGGTCGCCGAGGTCGTTCTGCTGCTCTCCCACCCCGTCGAGGATGCATCGGGATGCCGCGTGGTCCTTCGCCCCGCCTGGACTGCCGCCGATCTCATGGCGGAGCTGGCGAAAGCGGGCGAGGGTGCGGAGGATATCTTCTACTTTTTCGCGGACTGTCCTTTCCTCGACGCAGGGCTGGCCGCGGGAATGCATACCAACCATCGCCGCTACTGGGCTGATTACACTTTTGCCGATGGGTTCCCCTACGGGTTGGCCCCTGAAATCCTGACCGTGGAGACAGTGACACGCCTCCGCAACGCGGCGGCCGACACAGCGGCGCCTGCCGATCGCCAGGCGGTTTTCACCCTGATCAGCAAGGACATCAACTCCTACGACATCGAGACCGAGATCTCTCCCACTGACCTTCGGATGCTCAGGGTCTCGCTGAGCGCGGACACGCAGCGCAACTTCCTGCTGCTCTCCCGGATCGTTTCCTACGGTGGACGCGACGCGCAGGGAATCTGTGCCCTGCTCAAGAAGAAGCCGCAGATCCTTCGCACCCTTCCCGCGTTCTACCCCGTGCAGGTCGTCCAGAGGTGCCCGCAGGCCTGTTCCTACTGCCCCTATCCTGCCTTCGGCGGGGACATCCTCACGGCCTCCGCCAGCATGAGCGTGGAAAGCTTCCGCCGCCTTGTGAAGAAAATCGCGGCATTTTCTGGTGATGCTGTCATCGACATTTCCCTCTGGGGGGAACCGTCGCTTCATCCCCAGATTGTCGACATCATCGGCGCCGCGCTCGGCGAGCCTGGGATCGAGCTCGTGATCGAAACCTCGGGCATCGGGTGGCAGCCGGGGATATTTCCGCGCCTCCGTGCCGCTTTCGAAAAGCAGCCCACCTGGATCGTGTCCCTTGATGCCGCCAGCGAGGAGATCTACCGCAGGCTGCGCGGCGAGGGCTTCGCAGAGGCGCGGCGTGCCGCCGAGGAGCTGCTCGCGGTTTTCCCCGGACGAACGTGGGTCCAGGCGGTCCGCATGAAGGACAACGAGGAAGACCTGGAGGTCTTCTACAAGACCTGGAAGGCCCGCACGGAGAACGTCATCATCCAGAAGTACGACTCCTTTGGCGGCTTTCTGGCGCAGCGGGCGGTCGCAGACCTCTCCCCGCTGGTACGGATACCCTGCTGGCACCTGAAGCGGGACATGGCCATCCTCCTGGATGGGACCGTTCCGCTCTGCCGGGAAGATCTCCGCGTCGAAACACGGCTTGGCAATGCGTTCGACGAGGACCTCTCCGGGATATGGGCGAAAGCCGAAGAGACCTACCGTGCGCACCTGTCGGCAGACTACCCGGCACTCTGCGCGGGATGCGATGAATACTACACGTACAACTTCTGAGACTGAGGCGCGGATTCCCTACACGGTCATTGGCGGTGCGCGGTGGGACCGGGTCCGCCGCTATCCCTTTGCCCTCACGATGCTCGTGCTCAGCCGGGGGGACAGGCTTTTCCGCACGGAGCTCCTCCGTGACCTCCAGGCGCGCGCGCTGGGGGAAATCCTCTGGGTGGAAGGCAGCAGCCCGTCGCCCGATGTCGAATCTCTTGCCCGGGAGTTCCCCAATGTGCGTTTCCTGCTGATAAAGGCGCCCAGCACCATCGGGGACAGGCTCAATATCGGAATCGGGGAATCCCGCGCGCCGCTGGTGCTCAGCATGTGGAGCGACACGCGCCTTTCCGCCTTCCCGTCAGCGGCTCTCGGCCGCATCGAGAGATCCGGGACATTGTGCACGGTTCCCGTTGCCCGCAACACCCGCATGGAGCCCATCCCTTCGTGGCAGTCCCCTGCCTGGAAGAGACGGAGACTCTCCCTTTCCTTCAGGATCCCCCAGAAGGAGGGGGAGCCCACTCTGTTTCCCTTCGATTTCTGCGGAATCTACAACAGGGAAAAGTTCGCCCAGTCGGGCGGGTTCGACCCTGCCATAGCAAACCCGTACTGGCAGAAGCTGGACTTCGGCGTGCGCTGCTTCCTCTGGGGAGAGCACCTGCGGGGCACCACCGAGGTCTCCGTGACCTATACCGGTGCACCTCCCGAGGAGGATGCAACCCCGGACAAGGGTTACAAGCTGTTCTGGCTCAAGAATGTCGCCGTGCGCAAACGCCGCGAAATGGGGGTCCTTCCCGCGCGGCGCATCTTCGACTACATGGTGCATTCCGACACGGGGCCCGTGTACGCCATCAGGGAGTTCCGTGCCGTGCGCGCGTGGGTGCACAGGCACCGCTTCCGGTTTCGAAGGGATCCGCGGGACCTCATGGAGAGATGGGGGAGCGCCTGAGTGGACACGGGAATCTTCGTGCAGGTCAGGCTCGGCTCGACGCGGCTTCCGCGCAAGGCGGTGCTGCCCCTGGCCGGAGCAACCGTCATACAGCACGTCATGCGTGCCATGGCGGGTGTTCCCGCGCAGGCGCGCGCGCTCCTCACTGACGCGCTGAGCGCGGACGCCCTGCTTCCGCTGGCGCAGGCCGAGGGATGGGACGTTTTTCCCGGGTCCCCTGAAGACGTCCTGCGCCGCTACTGCGATGCATGCCGGCACTACAGGGTCGACAGGGTCGTTCGGGTCACGGGGGATAATCCGCTCACCTCGGGAGCGCTCGCGCGGGAGATCATGGCGGTGCATGAGCGCACGCGTGCCGACCTGAGTCATTACCTTGGCATCCCATGGGGGATGGGCGTCGAGGTGGTGGAAGCAGCCGCCCTGTTCCTGGCTGAATCTGATGCGGTGCTCCCCGATGAACGGGAGCACATCACCACCTTCCTCTATAGAAACCCGCGTCGATTCACCATTTGCGAGCCCCCGGCTCCCCCGCACGCCAACTGCCCCGATGCGCGGGTGACCATCGACACGCCCGAGGATTTTCACCGTGTGAGCGCCCTCTTCGCTGACCTCTACAGGGGCTCGCCCCTGGAGGCAGAGCAGGTCATTGCCTGGATCAGGGCGACGCGGGAGGGGGCCGGCAATGGCTGACGGGAACCGCACGTTCCTGCTGGTTCCTGCCGCGGGAGCGGGGGAAGGAATGGGGCACCTGGTGCGCAGCATGAAGCTCGCCGCCGCGCTGGGTCCACGCGTGAGCTTCCTGACGACGCGGATGGATTCGGCGGCGCGCGCCCTGCTCGCCGAGGAGCTGAGGCATTTTCCCCGGCACCCGCGGCCCGTCGTCCTTGAAAAGCTGCCCTCCCAGGGCCGCTGGGACATCCTCCTTGTCGATGCCCGTCGGACGACCCGGGAAGAGCTTTCAGCCCTGATGCCTCACGGGCTGGTGGTGTGCATGGACGAGGGAGGAGAGGCGCGGCGGTACGCTCCGTTTCTCGTCGATGCCATTCCCGGCCTGCCGGGAACCTCCCCCGCGAATCTCACCTCCCCGGCTTTCCTTGACCTTCCTGCCCGTAGGAAAAAGCCCGTTCGACTGCCCCCCCGCAGGGTGCTTCTCAGCTTCGGCGGAGAGGACCGCCAGGGACTGAGCAGGAAGCTTGTCGAGGCGCTTCTAAGAGAAGAGCTTTTTGCCCCTCAGGACCTCACGATCGTGGAAGGTCCGCTGTTCGCGCCAGCCGGCTGGCCCCCCGGTGTTGCCGTGGCAAAGGGAGCGTCAGGGCTTGCCCGGGGTCTCGGAGAGAATGATCTTCTGTTCTCGCATTTCGGCATCACCGTCTTCGAGGCACTTGCGGCCGGCGTGCCGGTGATTACCTTCAATCCCAGCGCCTACCATGAACGTCTGGCTGCCGCCGCCGGAGTTCCCTCCATTGGCACCCTGCGGCCTGACATGCAGGCGCTGCGGCAGCTCATGGGGGACGCGCAGAGGCTGCGCGCGGTGGTGGAGGGGTTCAACGGCGAGCTCGGCAGGGAACGCGGACGGCGGATGTGCGCGCTGCTGCTCGGCCTTCACGCCCGCGGGACCCAGGCCTGCCCGATCTGCGGAAGGCAGGGAAATCCCGTGGTTGGCCGATTCTCGGAGCGAACATACCGCAGATGTCCCCGGTGCTCCATCACCCACATGCAGAGCTTCGCCCCCGAGCCGAAGAGGTACGGCAAAGAATATTTTTCCTCCGAGTACCGCCGGCAGTATGGCCGTACGTACCTGGAGGATTTCGACGCAATAAAGGCAGCATCGCGGCCACGCGTGCAGGTGATTAACGGCCTGCTGCGCAGCGACCAGGAGGGGGTCGTTGTCGACATTGGATGCGCCTACGGGCCCTTCCTGGACGCTGCTCGTGAGGCTGGGATGCCCTGCTATGGCGTGGACGTATCACCCGAGGCCGTGGAGCACGTCCGCAGGAAGCTGCGCATCCCCGCCCTCTGCTCTTCCTTCGAGAAGCTGGAGCCGCGGGCGCTGCCCCGACGGATTGCCGCCATCACCCTCTGGTACGTGCTGGAGCATTTCACCGATCCCGACCTCACCCTCCGCAAGGCTTCCTCCCTCCTGCCGCCGGGCGGTGTTTTCGCCTTCTCCACCCCCAACGGGCGCGGGATCTCGGCGCGTCGCGGCATGCGGCAGTTCCTGCGGCACAGCCCCGCGGACCACTTCACGATTTTCTCCCCCCGCGGGCTGCGGAAGCTCCTGGAGGCATACGGGCTTGACCTGCGGCGCATCCGCGTGACGGGCCATCACCCCGAAAGATTTCCCGGGCTGCTGGGCAGGACCGCGGTGCGATCTCCCGCGGCGTACACGGTGCTCCGGGGCATAAGCCGTCTGATGAGTCTCGGGGATACGTTCGAGGCATACGCGGTGAAAGGGAAATGAGTTGAAGCGGATCATGATACTCGGTGCGGGCATCATGCAGGTCCCGGGGATCCGCATTGCCAAACGCAAAGGCTGGCAGGTGATCGTTGTCGACGGAAACCCCCGCGCCCTGGCGCATGACATGGGTGATCGTTTCGAGACGGTCGATCTGAAGGACAAGGATGGGCTCCTGGAGCTGGCCCGCAGGTGCGCCAGTGACGGCGGTCTTGACGGTGTCTTCACGGCTGGGACAGATTTTTCTTCCTCCGTCGCATGGGTGGCGGAGAAGATGGGCCTTCCGGGAATCTCCTACGCCACGGCCATGCGCGCAACTGACAAGTGCCTCATGCGCCAGGCATTCGAGGAGGCGGGCACGCCCAGCCCGCATTTCATCTGCTGGACAGGGCAGGGCGATCCTGCAGCCGTGCTGGCCTCGGGACTGGAGTTTCCCCTCGTGGTGAAACCTGTTGATAACATGGGCGCGCGGGGCGTGCGCCGGGTCGAC
>JBEKVA010000194.1:0-7943 GCA_049514475.1 Spirochaetia bacterium | reverse complement strand
GGATGCTCGTGCGTGACATCTTTGGCCTCCTGCACCCAAGGGTAGCCAGGCCCTGTTAAGCCTGTCTTAAGAATGTGTGAATTCGCGCTTACGCCAGGAGCCTGATGCGGGCGAATATGTAGTGCAGCCTGTCCTCTTTCAGCACGGCGCGGTAGTACGGTGTCCCGCCCAGCCGCCGCGCGGCCCCGGCCTGGTCCACCAGGTGGTGCTCCCCGCGCGTGCTGTCGAACCAGTGCACCAGGGAGATCTTTTCCCCCTCGATCTCGATGGCCGTCACGCCCCGCTTGCCAATGGCGCATCCCGAATTGAACAGGCAGGGGATGCAGATCTGCTCGTTGTACAGGCTGGCGCGCAGGCCGTCCTCCCGATCCTTCGCCCAGAGCCGGTCCAGCTCCTGGCGGTAGCCGGCCATCACCGTTTCGATGGCTGTACGGGCCCGGGGGGAAACCACGGGGTAGTCCCGGCAGAGCTGCTCGATCCTGAAACGGATGGTGTCGATCTTGGAGAGAGACTCGAAGAGGGGCCTGTGGGTGTGCCCGATGATGGAGACGATCTTGCGGCTGCTGGAGAAGCCGTAGACGCGATGCTCGGTCCGGTACCTCTTGCGGCTCTCGTACATCACGGGAAAATTGGGAATGCGCAGGGAGTTGGCAAAATAGCGCAGGAAGAACCCCGAGAGGTCATTGAAGCGCTCGAAGAATATCGTTGCCTGGTGCCCGTGGAAGAGAAAAAGCGTGTCATCGTGATAGGTGAAACGCAGGGCGTCCAGGAGCGGCGGTTCGTCGGGACCCCGGTCGCAGGAGCGAAGTGCCTCATCGTGATTGCCCACCAGCTTGTACAGGGCGGTCTTCCGGCGGAACTCCTGGAAGAGGGAGAAAAGCTCGCGCCACTTCGATTGGATGGCGGAAAGCCGGAAGCGCTGCAGCTCCTCGATGTCCCCGTTCAGCACAAGAGCATAGCCTTTCGAGAGGTAGTGCCCGCGCAGCACTTCCTGAACGAGGTCGGCATTGCGGCGGAAGTCATCCCGCGGACCGCCATCACCGATGTGCAGGTCGCTGAAAACGACAATGCGGTCCTTCGGAGAGAGGGTGACGCGCGGGGCGGATGCGAAGAGGTCCTCGAGTGTGTCGCTGATCGTCCCCGGGGAAAGGGTGACGAGGGAGGTCAGGCCCTGGCGCAGCGCTCCCTGAAGCCGGCCGCTCACGCGCTGCCCTGCATGGCGGCGGCGAGCGCGTCCACGAGATCCTGGATCCGCTTCAAGTCCCTGGCTCTCCCCGTCTGGGGTTTCTCCGTGAGCTTTTTCATCTTCCGTTCCAGTTTTGCAAGGCTGTGCGGCTCGGGGAGCACGTGCCCCGGCGCCGGCGTGCCCGGGACGACGAGTTGATGCATGATCTCATCGATGTGCGCCTTCACCCCCAGGGAATACTGCTCGGCCACCTGGTCTACCCGCGCGCGCAGGAGAGCCAGCTCCCTGAGGACCTCCTTCTGTGCCTCCGTCTCTCCCGCTTGCTTTCCCCTCATGTGCCGCTTCCCGGGAAGAGGTAGCGCTGCATTCTTTCGTTACAATTAATTTTTCGTTAATTTTTGTTGAATCTCTTCCCAGAGCGCCCTGTAGGCGCGGCCCGCCTCGGAGCGCGGCCGAAAGTGAGCAACCGGGCGGCGGGTCACCGCCATTCTCTCGATGTCGGAGAGGGAAGGTATGAATGCGGTGCAGACCCGGCCCTCCCGCGCGGCAAAAAAGGCCATGGTGTCCCGGTGAATCCTTTTGCGCCGCTCGACGAGTGAAAAAAAGGGAAGCACTCGGGAACGATCCAGGTCCTTGCGCTGAAAGAAGACGACGATCTCTTCGAATGTGCGCACCGAGAGGGGCGTCGGGACCAGGGGAACAAGGAGCAGATCGGCGGCGCGGAAAACGCTCTCCGCCAGGAGGCTGATGCCGGCAGGGCAATCCAGGAACACCCACGCATAAGAGGATGCAAGCGGCCGCAGGAGTGCCGGAAGGGCCTTCCTCGGCTTGCCTTCGCGCTCCAGGCGGATGTCCATCTTCCGGTAGGAAAACCGCGCCGGAATGACATCCAGGAGAGGGAATCGCGTGTGCACCGCAAGCTCGTGAAGAGCGCGCTTGCCGCGCAGCACCTTCCCGGTGCCGGTATGTCCTGCGGCCTCCATTCCCAGGTAGTACGATGCCGCCCCCTGCGCATCAAGGTCCCAGAGCAGCGTGGGGTGGCCCGAGGAGGCCGCAAGACAGGCGAGGTTGACCGCCGCCGTGGACTTGCCGACGCCCCCCTTGATGTTGTAAATGGCGATTGTCTTCATCTACTTTTCTCCATGGCTGCGCGGATGACCTGCCATTGGGCGGCAAGCTGCGCGGCGGATTTCCAACGTTGGAGGAACTCTTCCCGTTTCGCTCGCCGGGTGTCCCTCTGCAGCTGTGCCAGTGCGCCCAGGGACATGAGGAAGCCGGCCGGGGCCTCACGGGCACTATCCTCGGCAAGGGTCTGCAGCAGGGATGCCGCTACAGCGGCATCCTGCAACGCCCCCAGACAATCCTGGTAGCCAATGCAGGCACTGATGAGCTCCCCGATCTCCCGGGGGAAAAGGGGACGGAAGAACTCGCAGGTGTAGCGCAGTCTCTTGAAAAGAATGCGCAGCCGGTGCAGGTCCGCGTCGAGAAAGTCCTCTGTCGGACGGCCCATCCATTTCCCAAGCCTTGCCATTGCCTTGCCAACCCTCCCCTCTGCAAAGTGAGGGACTGACGGTGAGCCATCACCGTCACCCGCCGCGAGCGGGGGGCTTTCGAGAAGCGCCAGCAGTCCTTCGAATCTTTGCGATCCAAGGGCCGCGGCCAGCGCTTCCCGCGCGGGCAGGCGGGTGCGCAGCAGATGCCCGCGGACCGCCTCTTCGAAATCCGCCGGCGAATCCAGGAGGGACACCTGCCGCGAAAGATTGTCCAGCAGGACGTCCAGGTCGCGTACTGAGCCCAGCAGGCCCGCGATCCAGCCCAGCTCAGCGCGCACGGCAGGCGCGGCATCCGGAGGAAAAAAAGCTGCGAAGAGCCTCACGGCGAAACGGGCGCGCCGGGTGGCAACCCGCAGCAGGTGGACGTACTCGATGTCGAGGTCCTGCCGCGCCCCCGCCATGCTGGCGCGCATACGCCACGCCTCCCCGGCCAGGACCTTTCGGCAGGAGTGCGGCACCGAGTCCTGCTCTGAAACCAGGAAGCGGTCAGGAATCTTTGCCCCGGGCACCGGCAGCCCCAGACGGGCAAGCCCTTGCGATAAAAGCGTGCCCTCGGGGGCGCGGCAGCGCAGCCGCTCGCGAAGGAGCGTCAGAAAATACGGCAGGCCGGCGGCCTGCGGCGAGCCGCGAGCGCTCACCAAGAGAAGCTCCCGCGGAGCCGCCTCCTGCACCAGGGAGAGAAAGCTCCAGTGTTGGAGGAACAGGCGAACGGCGCCCGCGGAAAGCCCTCGCAGCCTGTACTCGGTCTCCCGCATCGATCCCTGGAGAAAGGGGATGGAGACGCGGGAGCGGGTGAGCCGGGAGACAGCCGCAGGTATCTCACCGTCCTCCGGTGGTGCCTCACCGTCGTGCTCCTGCTCGGCCTCCACGATCTCCCTCTTGCGAAACCGCCACCTGCCGTCATCCAGGGAATGGCCCAGGAGGTATCCCTTGCGAAGGAGCGCTCCGTCATGACTGTCGAAAAAGACCTCGCTCGCGCCCCGTGTCGCCCTGGTCCGGGCCTGGTACCCCATAGCGGAAAGCTCTGCCAGCAGCGCATCCTGCGAAAGATCCTCAGGGGCCTGGAGCGTGACGGTTTCCTCGCGGAGGGCCACCGGTTTCGCACCCCTGGTCCCGCGTCGCGTCGGCCCGCCGCTTTCCTGCGCTTCCAGCAGCGCCATGGCTCTTTCGAACTTCGATCCAGCCGCGGGGAGCAGGCCATACTGGTCAGCTACCCACGCCGCCAGGGCGGCAAGATCGGCCTCCGACCCCTCGGGTGCAAGCTCGATCTCCAGCTCCCGGTAGCCCTCCCGCGTCTCTCCGCGGGCCATCTCCACGCTGTCCAGGCTCAGCGTGGCCACGCGGCGCTCGCCATCGAGCACCTCGCGGGTAAGGCGCTCCTGGCGGAGATCGAACAGCACCTCCAGGAGCTCTCCCCGCACAACGGCGAGTGCCGCCTCGCGCGCCTCTCCCGGCGGCCACAAGGCGGGGGGGCTGTCCTGCGAAAGGCGCACTTCCAGCTCTTCCCGCCGATGCACCGCTTCCGCACCACGGCCGGGTGCAGGCCCGGGGACACCCGCAGCGGGCGGCTGGATGGCCTTCAGCGTCATTATGATGCCGCCCTCCTGCTCCCTGCGGCGGCAGGCGTAGCCGGCGGCACGCAGGGCCTGGCCCGGGGTGTCCAGGTAGGTGTCGTGGAGGGAGAGGAGCCTTCCCGGCTGCAGGGAGTAGCGTGCCAGCGCGGGCTCGGATTTCAGCGCCTCAAAGATTTCATTGTCCGGGACGGTGAACTTCGCCTCGATCTCCGTGCTCACGGCGCCAGCACCCGCGGGGGGAGCAGCCAGACGAGCACGCCGGAGGATAAATCGGGAGTGTCGAAATCGACGCGGGCGAGAGCTCCCTTCTTGCACTCAACGCGTCCACCCCCGATACACGCGGCAATGGCGGCGCTGAAGTCCGGCTCGTGCCCCACCAGCATCAGGGCGGCCGCCGCGCGGTGCTCCCGGACAATCCCCCCCAGCTCCTTGGGGCCGAAGCCGGGGGAAAGGCGCTCGTCCACCGCAAGGGCGTCCAGGAGACGGAGCTCCCGGGCGACGATCTCCGCCGTCTGCTGCGCGCGGACCAGGGGGCTGGTGAGAATGGCATCCAGGCGGAGGCGAAGGGCTGAGATGAAGGCGGCCTCGCGTTCCATGCGTGCAATGCCCTCTTCCGTGAGCTGGCGCGCCGCGTCCCCGCCCTGCCCCCTGCTGCTTTTTCCCGCCTCCCCGTGACGGAGAAAATACACTTCCATATTCTACAACCTCATCTCATTGCCGCTGGGCGGCGGCCTGGCGCCGCCTGATGAGCTCGGCCTGCACGTCGAGCGGCTTTCCCCCCTTGGCGGGAGTCGCGCGGACGTAGCTGCCGTCCGCGGCCATGATGCGCGCGCTGGCGGTGTCCGCCAGGCAGGTCTCCAGGACCTCAGTGCGAAGCTGCCGCACCAGCCGCTGGTCGAGCACCGGGAACAGGATCTCCACGCGCCGATCGAGGTTGCGCACCATCAGGTCGGCGCTCCCCAGGTAGACCTCCTCGGCGCCTCCGTTGCGGAACCAGAAAATGCGGCTGTGCTCGAGAAAGCGTCCGACAATGCTCCGCACGCTGATGGTCTCACTCACCCCCGGTATTCCGGGACGCAGGCAGCACATGCCGCGGACGATAAGCTGGATGCGCACCCCTGCCCGTGAGGCCTGGTAGAGGAGCTGTATCATCGCCTTGTCGACTACCGAGTTGACCTTGAAGATGAGGTGGCCCTGGCTGCCCGCCTTCTGGTGGTCGATTTCCCGGCGGATCAGTGATTCCAGCCCGTCTCTCAGGTTCACCGGCGCCACGAGAAACCGCCTGTAGCTGTGCCTGTCGGCGTAGCCGGTAAGGAAGTTGAAGACATCGGAGGCATCGGCGCCTATGGCCTCGTCGCACGTGAAAAGCCCCAGGTCCGTGTACTGGTGCGCGGTCACCGCGTTGTAGTTGCCCGTGGACAGGTGAACGTAGCGGCGGATGCCCTCCCCCTCCTGGCGGACCACCAGCGCTATTTTCGAGTGGGTCTTCAGGCCCAGGAGCCCGTAGACCACGTGCACCCCTTCCCCTTCCAGAGCGCGCGCCCACTCGATGTTGCTCTCCTCGTCGAAGCGCGCCTTCAGCTCGACGAGCACCGCCACCTGCTTTCCGTTGCGCACCGCCTCCAGCAGCGCCTCCACCACCGGCGAGTTGCGGCCCACGCGGTAGAGGGTCTGCTTGATGGCCAGCACGGCCGGGTCATGCGCCGCCGATTCAAGGAAGGCCACCACCGGGGCAAAGGAGTCGTAGGGATGGTGCAGCAGGATGTCCTGGCGGCGGATGGCCGCAAAGATATCGCCGTCTGTCTCGTCGAAGGCCGCGGGGACCACCGGCACGAACGGGGGGTCCTTCAGGTCGTGCCGATCCAGGGAGTACAGCTGCATGAGGTCGCTCATCCCGAGCGGGGGCTCCATGGTGTACAGGTCGCCGGGCTCGATCTCGAGGTTCTCCGCCAGCAGATCGCGGACCGCGCCGGGCATGGCGGTGTCGGTGGTCAGGCGCACCACCCGCCCGAAGCGGCGCTGGCGCAGGCCCCGCTCTATGGTTTCCAGCAGGTCTTCAGCCTCCAGCTCCTGGATGGAAACCTCCGCGTCCCGCGTGACGCGGAACGGATGGGTCTGAATGACCTGCATGCCCGTGAAGAGCGCGCCGACGTTGGCGGCCACGAGCTGTTCCAGCCACAACAGGTCGTACCCGCCTGCCGCTCCCGCCTTCGCCCCTGCCCTCAGCTGCAGGAAACGGGGAAGGGTTGCCGGAAGCTTCACGCGCGCAAAGCGCTCCTGGCCGCCCGCGTCGCGGATGACCAGCGCAAGGTTCAGGCTCATGTTTGAGATGTGGGGGAAGGGACGACCGGGGTCGACGGCAAGGGGCGTCAGGACGGGGAAGACGATCTGCTCGAAGTACCTGTCAGCCTCCGCCTTCTGCTCAGGCGTCAGGTCCCGGTAGTCGAGGAGACGGATGCCTGCGGCCCGCAGCTGGGAAAGAATCTGCTGCAGGCTCGTGCGGGCCTCTTCCATCAGCTCCTGGGAGCGGTGCCGCACCGCTTCCAGCTGCGCCGCGGGAGAGAGGCCCGCCGCAGAGACCTCGCTGACCCCCGCTTCGAGCTGCTGCTTCAGGCCCGCAACGCGCACCATGAAGAACTCGGCGAGGTTGGAGCTCACGATGGAGAGGAACTTGACCCGCTCCAGAAGCGGGTTCGACTCGTCCTGTGCCTCTTCTAGGACCCGGCGAAAAAAATCCAGCAGGCTGAGCTCGCGATCGATGTACAGCCGCGCGTCCCCCAAGTCCACCGGCGGCTCAGCCATTGTTCTGGTCTCCCGTCGTGAGGGTCACCGACATGCCGAAGACCTCGCGGAAGACCTCGTCCTTCTTCTTGAGAGCCCACTGCTCGAGGAGGACCTCCTCCGCGTCCACGGCGCGGATTCTTACCTGCCCGTCAAACGCGCCGACCTCGATGCGGGTGATCTTCTGCCGATGCTCTTTGTCCAGGGCATCGGCAATTCTCAGCAGGGCAGAGAGCTTGCGCACGCGCTCGCGTTCCACGGGAGAGAGGAGGGCGAACTCGGGATGGAGGGAAGAAGGGGGGCCCTTGCGATGGTAACGGGCAATCGTGCCAATAATGACCATTTCCTTGGGGGTGAAGCCCGGAAGCTCGGACCGGGAGATGAGGTATTGCGAGTGCTTGTGATGCCCCTTGTAGCTCACGAACCCGCCGACATCGTGAAGGATGGCGGCCGTGGCGAGAAATCGCCGTTCGCGGGCGCCCAGTGTGTGCAGGTTGGAAAGCTGGTCGAAGAGGGAGACGGCAAGGCGCGCGACGTGGCGCGCGTGGGTCTCGTCGAAGAGGAACTTGCGCCCCAGCTGGACGGCGTCCTCGATTGCCCGTTCTTCCCGGGAATCCTGCCGATGGGTTATCCTCTCCATCAGGTCGAACACGATGCCCTCCCGCACCCCGCCGCCGGGGACAAGAATCTCCTCGACGCCCATGGTCTCCGCCAGCCGCTCATAGACGATTGCCGCCGGCACGATCACATCCGCACGGTCGGGCCGCAGGCCGAAGCGGCGCATGCGCTCCTCAACGGACACGCGGGAAAGCTGGGTGATCGCAGCGCGCAGCTCGGGGAGGGAGATGC
>JBEKVA010000193.1:0-7992 GCA_049514475.1 Spirochaetia bacterium | reverse complement strand
TACCATGGATTTATCGCAGGTACCGGCAATGAACTCCGCGGCAATAGGGAAGCTCTTGTCGCTTCGGACAAGGCTGGTGGAGCAAAAACGCGTGCTTAGGATTCATGGGTGTAGTGACCAGCTCTGGGCCATCTTTAAAATGATCAAGCTAGATACGCTTATTCCGATTGAGAAGTAATTACTCTGAACTTCTTCGGTACATCTCGACAAAGAAAATAGGCGGGCGGCAAGACTCTTGAGCTACTTGCAAACGCTCCCATCTGGGCAGGCTCCCAGTGGCACGGGTTCGCCAGAGAGAATCCGTGCCGCAATCTCGCATCCTTCGAACCTTGATTGACAAAACGCCATCTCAAGCATGGCGTAACTCGGTGTTCTCTTCGCATTGGTGGGGAAGTGACATTCTACATGGAAGGGGCAGCCGAGTGTTCCCATTGCGTCCTCCCAAATAAGGTTATTATTTTTATCAGGTTTCCGGCGCAAATGCAAATGGAATCTTGTCTATTTCATTTTTAATAGACTTGTAAATGCGGTTGTGATACTACCGAATCATGGCGAATCGTATCGGAGAAATCCTTGTATTGTTGGGCAGCATGAAACCCGAACAGGTTGAATCCGTCCTATCTGCTCAACGTGAGGGTGACAGGCGCCTCTTCGGTACGATTGCGCTTTCTCTCGGGTTCATCGAGGACAATGCCCTGCGGAGATATGTGGACTACTTGGACCGACACGCGGAGGAGGCTCTGTAGCTTTATTCAAACTGCATAGCAAACCGTTTCATCTTGTTGTTTCCCGGGCTTTTTTAGCGGGAACGTCCGGACAGCCTTCTCCTTGGAGATTCGCCCAGACGCTCAGGACGGACACTCGCATACCGTGCCCAGAGTCTTGCTTCCAACTTGGCTCCTATCGCTCACAACGGGGAAGTTGCCCTTTTCGGGCGTGCTTTGCGCGGCATTCGACACACTTGCCGTGGAACTCACACTTTAACTTAGGGCAGGGGCAATCAGCACGGAACTCGGGAACATTCGAGGGAGGTAAGATGTTTTGACGCATTGTCGCTATCATACCACGACTCACGGCGACCCGCCATATTCGTGCTATACTCACAACTGCTGAAGGCAGTAATACTGTGGTTGAGGAGGAAGTCATGGATTTTAGGAAGTTTCGAGTTTACGTAAATGATGAGGCGGAGGGGAAAGGGTTTAACTCGGAAGAGGCTTTTCCCGTTCTTGCAATGAGGGAAGGCAAGGCAGACACGGAGCTTCTCCTTCCTGACACTAAAAAGAGACTTATATGGGTGAAGATGAAAAACGTAACCTTCATGGGTTTGACCAGAGTATAGAAGAGCGATTGACTGCTTCCGCCGGGAAACGGATTCCCGCAACGCTTCGGGGCGAAAGGCCCCCCGAGGGCTGTATCAAAGAAGCCAGGAACCGTTCTCTCTTTTGAACCCGTGCTCAACAAGCTGGCGCGAGAGGCGTTCGGCTGATGGATCGGGCGGTTTGCCATGCGCTTGTCGGAGAGTCAAGAGGAGACGCCCGCCAGGCTTCAGAACGCGAATGATCTCCATCAGGCCCCTTCCGAGCACAGTACTGCTCCTATGGCGGGATTTCACGGAAAAGATAAAATCTCCTAACGCGATCCTAACAGAAAGGGCCTTCTCATCCTGATATATGCGGGAGTGATCTTCGGGGCGGGAAGGCAAACGAAGCGCGAGGGAGACGAACATGAAGAAGATCGTCGGTATCTGCATGTTTCTGTTTTTCGTTGAAGCGGTTGGCTTCGGACAAGCGGGATTGAGAGGCGGCGCTATATTGGGCGGTTCCACCACCATCGATCCCATTATTCAAGCCGCAATTGAATCTTTCACACGAATACACCCCGACGTGAAGCTCACCTATGAAGGGGAAAACTCGCAGGTGGGAATCAGCCGAGTCCTCTCGGGAGAGTATCCCTTGGCCGGAGTATCTCGAAATCTCACGGGGGAGGAAAAAGCCAAGGGATTGATCGAACATTTGGTTGCCCTGGATGGGGTGGCAGTGATAGTCAATAAGGGGTTGCCGATGCAAAACCTCTCGCGAAGACAGCTCGCGAATATCCTCAACGGCATAGCAAAGAACTGGAGGGATCTCGGGGGCCCTGACGGGCCGATCCTTGTCGTCAGTCGCGAAGAGGTTTCAGGAACTCGCATTACGCTGGAAGAGCTCGTGCTTCAAAAGGAATACCCAAAGGATTCCGACCCCCGAGCGGGCTTCCTCAGTGATGCAAGCACGGCAACGTCAAATGGAGACATGGTTGAAAAAGTCGGCTCGACACGAGGTTCGATCGGCTTCTGCGGGCTGGGATATCTTGCGGAGGCTGAGAAGGCAGGGGCACGAGCCGTGTCGATAGACAAGGTCACGGTGAGCAGTGACTCTGTGATCAGCCATAGCTATCCCATCTCACGGCGGCTTTACATGGTCTCAAAGGGTGCTTTGCGGGTTGGCACTCTGGAAGAGGCGTTTGTCGATTTTCTCCTTTCTCCGGAAGGTCAGTCGATAGTGAAAGCGGAGGGCTATGTCCCGCTCCCCATCAAATGACAAGTGCATTCTTCGAACTTCTTACCCGGGCGGCAGGGCTCCCTTCCTTTCCCTCGACGCCTCGTACCCAAAATTCCTTGACACCTTGAAGAAACAGAATAGACTCGAGTCAAACTCAGCTTGAAGGATTTCAAAATGAATAATAGCTCACGCCCTGTAGATGGCGGCTCCAATTCTGGCTATGAAGATGGTACCGGCCCTTCTGCTGCCCTTGCGCCACCGAATCGTCCTTCCATCGAGCGTGTCATAGAAGCGGCTGACCGACCCCTCCTGGTGCTCGCGCTCGGTGCGGTTGCCCTGTATCTTTTTGAACTACGGGGAGTGCTTGCTCCAACGGGGCCCGCGAGGGTTGTTTCGGCTGTTCTTGATGCAATTTTCATTATTGATGTCCTCCTCAAGATAGCAGTCATCCGCGGGCGCTATCTGCGCTCTGCTTGGATTGTCACTGATGTTCTGAGCTGTTTGCCAGGGATATCCCTTTTAGCAAACGTACCATGGCTATTGGCGGTACAGTTCACGCGGATGTTCCGCGTCCTTAGGGTACTCCGTGGATTTCGCGTGCTGCGCTCGCTTCAGTTTATGCCATCGCTCGCGAGGATTGCTTCGGAGCAGGATGAAGAGGGACAACGGTTTAGAATTGGAATGAATCTTGGCGTCGCTCTCTACGCAGCCGCGTTTTTTGGCATGGTTGCATAGCGAATTCTCATCTGTGCCAGCCATGCTGGAAAGGGCGGAGTTTTTTCTCGTGGTGGGAGCTCTTCTTTCAACAGCACTTTTCCTGTTCTTAATTCATGCCGAAGTGCATGAAACCTCTCTTAACCAGCTCAAGAGTCTATTGAATATCGCTCTTCCGAAACAAGTAGCAGAACACTTTCTACATAATCCAGAAGCGTATCACGAGCGGCATCGAGCCTCTGCAACCACGCTATTCATTGACTTCGTGGGCTTTTCCTCAACAGCGGAAAAACTGCGCTCCGATGTGCAGGCGCTTGCATATCACCTCGAACGCGTAATGGACGTGGTGGTTGAAAGGCTTATCGCTCATGATCTCATCATTGACAAATTCATTGGCGATGCCGTGATGGCGTTCCGTGGTGGTCCCCTCGTAAGTGGAAATGAATCTGATCATGCGAGAGCGGTAGTACGCGCGGCTCTGGAAGCAGCGGCCGCGCTTACCGAAATGAATGATATGTACTTTTCACGAGTAAAAATCGGAGGCGCCTCCGATGAATGCCTCATTGGTGCGTTTGGCACGAGCCGGAGGTTATCCTACACGGCCTTAGGTGATGGGGTAAATCTCGCAGCCCGCCTTGAGCCGGCAAGCGCGCAATGCAAGGCGCATGCCTTGTTTTGCGACGCGACGCGACGTTTGTGCGGCGATATGGCTGGAATTGTTTGGCGGCGCTGGGGAACGATTCGTGTCAAGGGGAAGGCTGACCCACAGGTAGTTTGGGAAGCACTGGACGCCTCGCAATCACAGGACTTCTCATTCGTCGCTTCGTACGAACGTGGGCGGCAAATTTTTGAGAGTGAAGGACCGGCAGCAGCCCGGCCGCATTTTGAGGAAGCTGACGCTATTCGCCCTGGCGGTGATCCTCCAAGCCGGTTTCACCTCGATTGGTGCGACGAGCTACAAAAAAACGGTACTCTAATGAGGGATACGTCGCTTTCCGTGTCAAAGTAGATCAAACGGATTTGAACCTCAAAGCAGCTCGGAGTTGGCTATTCGGCAGGCGGGGGGCAGGTTTATACCTCGCACGTCAGTTGTTTGTTGGCGGAGACGAGTTGTTGCGTCTCGCCCAACTGGATTTCTCCCGTTTGCTTGTTGTGCTCACTGCAGAAAGGCACAATATAATGCGAATCAAGGTGAAGGTCTGTTCTCCTCACGTGGGCTCCGACGATATCCGTTTTTGCGCAACCTAGGGCGGCGCAGACCAGCGCCCGCTTTCCCGTGAAGTGTTCCCAATGCTTTATCCAGGAGCTGCAATTGCAGCTTTTATCGCTACTCCTTTGAATATTCTTGACTGTAATGGACATATTATCCTCCTTCGACTTGCCCAAGCCGGGGGGCGCGCTTCAACTTGATTTGGTTGAATAGTACTACGGCGCAGGGATGGACGCAAGGCATTTGCCAGAATTGTACCACTGCCCGTAACGCGTCGGTAAGGTTCATCGAGATTTGCCAGAAGTATGGTTAAGGTGGACGGGTGCGAGCGACTGACAAGCGTGATAGGCTACCCATCATTCTAACGTCGAATCGCGAAACATTTTCGACATCTAACAGGCGTTCGACGGGCCCTTGATGCCTTCTCTCTCTCGCTCTCGCCAGTGCATATACCCGAGCTGAGTTTCCTACCACGGCCATTTCGAAAAGGCAAGAGAAGCCCAATTCTATGGCAGATGCGACGGCAGGCCTGCTGAAACAAACGTTCGCGGGCAAACCCCGCGCTGATAGGGACCGGCGCAAGCGGCGGCCCGGCGCGGGGGCGGGGCGAACGCGGGCACGATGTACCAGGCACGAACCTACGGAAAAGTACGTTTCAGCAGGTTCAGCACAGGTGAGCCACCGAAAGTCTGCAAGGCCTCACGCCGCCCACGCTGCGGCCCGTTTCCGGGGCGCCCACCCGGGCGCGACTCCCCCCACTTGACACGGGACTCCCCGCGCGATTATTTTTATTTTATAATCAAATGATAACAGAGTAAAAGGAATGGAACTCCGCGCGTCTTCTGGTCGGTCGGTCGGCCGGAAGGCGGGGGGGAAGGCAGGTGAGAATGGGGAAAAGCGCGACACGACCTGCACGCCGGCAGACGGCGCGGGATCGAGATGTGGCGAGCCGTTTTCTCGAGCTCCTGGGGGCAATGAAGCGCTACGTGAGAGAGCGTCTCCCGCCCCTTGCGGAAGGGGGGGTGAGCGAGGAGAGGTTTCGCACTCTCCTTACCCTCCGGTACTACGGGAAGGGCTACCTCAGGACCCTTGCCGCGCATGACGGCCTGTCATCCTCGGCGCTGTGCATCATGCTCAACCGCATGGTCGACGAGGGCCTTGCCGCGCGCACGGAAGACCCGGAGGACCGGCGGAACGTCAGCTACGAGCTGACCGCCGCGGGCACTGCACGGCTGGAGGCCGAGTTCGAAAGACGAACCGAGGTCGTCCGCGCCGGGCTGGTCCGCATGGGGGAAGTCGAAAAAGACCGTTTCGCCGGCGCGATCGAGACCCTGCTGGCCGGCGTGGAGAAGCTGAAAGGTCCGCAATGAGAACGTCAGGCAAGGGAGAAAGACTCAAGGAGGCAGCGGAATGGCCATGATGAAGGCGGTGCAGGTCCGGTCCCCGGGGGCGGACTTCGAGCTTGTGAACCGGGAGATACCGCAACCGAGGGAAAACGAGGTTCTCCTCCGCGTGGATGCCTGCGGAATCTGTCACGGTGACGCGGTGGCAAAGGAAGGGCACTTTCCCGGTCTTTCGTACCCGAGGATTCCCGGGCACGAAGTCGTCGGCATCATACAGGAAACCGGTGCCTCGGTATCTGGCTGGAAGACCGGACAGCGTGTCGGCGTCGGCTGGCACGGGGGGCACTGTTTTCGCTGCAGCGCGTGCCGCAAGGGCGAGTTCTGGGCGTGCGAAAACACCCAGACAACCGGCCTCTCTACGGATGGGGGGTATGCGGAGTACATGACCGCCCGCGAAGAGGTCCTGGTGGCCATCCCGGAAGGGCTCTCTTCAGTGGAAGCCGCGCCGTTGCTTTGCGGCGGTTCCACCACCTTCGGCGCACTGCGGAACAGCGGGGCGCAGGGAGGGGACCTCGTGGCCATCCACGGGTTCGGCGGATTGGGACATCTCGCCCTTCAGTACGCGCTGAGACTCGGGTTCAGGACCGTGGTGCTTACCCGCAGCAGGGAGAAGCAGGAGCTTGCCCGCACGCTGGGCGCGCATGCCTGCATCGATACGAGCAGCTCGGATCCGGTCGCGGAACTGAGAAAAATGGGCGGGGCACGGGTGATCCTCTGCCTTGCCCCCGACAGCAAGGCCATCGGCCAGCTTGTCGGCGGGCTCGGGCGCGGCGGCCAGGCCATTATCATCACGTACGCCGGCGAGCCCATGCAGCTCCCTCCTGCGCTCCTCATGCGCGGCGGCCAGTCCATTCGCGGATGGGTGGGAGGAAACATGGCGGACACGCTGAGCTTCAGCGTGCTCTTCAAGGTGGTCCCGATGGTGGAGGTGTTCCCGCTAGAGCAGGCGGCGATCGCGTTCGAGAAGATGATGAGCGCGAAAGTGCATTTCCGGTCCGTGCTGAAAATGCACGATTAAGGAGGCGCATATGGAATTGCTCAGGCTGATGCAGGAGCGGCGGTCGCAGAGAGGCCCGTACGACAGTCTGCGCGCAATCTCGAAGGAGGACGTGCGGCAGATCATCGAGGCGGGGCGATGGGCGCCGACGGCCCACAACATGCAGAACTTTCAGATTGTCGTGATCGACGACCGGGATGTGCTGCAGGCCATCGGGATAATGGGTTTTTCCCTCTCCGAAGAGTTCGTGCGGGAAAACTACCGACAGTTGTCCTTCTCCGAAGAGGAGCTTGCCAGAAAGAAAGTCGGAATTCTCGGCACCATGTTCCCTCCCTTCATGCGGAAGCCCGATTTCCGACTCTCCGACCTGACCGAGGAGGAGAAGAAAGGGGCAGCCTCGCGCGTCCCCCTGCAGGCGAGCTCGGTGCTGCTGGTGCTCGTGTACGACCCCGGGCAGCGCGCGCCGGCGTCGGAAGGCGATTTCCTGGGCATCATGAGCCTCGGGTGCGTCATGGAGAACATGTGGCTCATGGCGAGCTCTCTCGGCATCGGCCTTCACATCGTCAGCTCCCTGGCGGCGGGCTCTGCGGAAAGCGGGCTCAAGCGACTCTTGGATATCCCGGAACATCTGAAGGTGGCGTTCACCTGCCGGTTGGGATACCCCACGGGGCCGCAGGGACCGTACCTAAGGGTGCGCCGCGACGTGCAGGACTTTACCCACCGCAACCGGTTCGGCAAAAAGGGGCTCGAGGAATGAAACAGGATGAAGCGATTGCGGCGGGCACCACTGAGGTTCCCGGCGGTCATCGAAAAATCCAATACAAGTGGATCGCCCTCAGCGTGACGACGATCGGCGCCCTGATGGCGGCCATCGACAGCACCATCGTAATCCTGGCCCTGCCGGACATGATGGTGAGGCTGCACGCGGGCCTGATCCAGATGGTGTGGGTCATCATGGCCTATATCCTGATGAGCACCGTCTGCCTTCTGACCTTCGGACGCATCGCGGACATGTTCGGGCGCGTGCGGATGTACAACCTCGGCTTCGTCATCTTCACGGTCGGCTCTGCGCTATGCGGCTTGTCGCGGAGCGCGACCCAGCTCATCGCCTTCCGGCTCGTGCAGGGCGCC
>JBEKVA010000192.1:0-7993 GCA_049514475.1 Spirochaetia bacterium | reverse complement strand
GAGTATCGAATGTCGCCGGGGTCACGAACCCCATCAGCATGCGCGCCCTTTCCTTGATTGCAAGGGCGGCGTTGGACAGGAGGATCCTGTTGATTTCCACGGTGGCCGGGTTGTCGTTGTACGCCAGGAGGTAGCTCTTCGCCTTGCGGAATGTCTGCTGCACCTCTTTCTCGGTGAGAACGAAAGGAAAGTCGGTTCCCGCATCTATGAGCCGGGGCAGCTCCGCGGGTATTTCGATTCCTGAGACACCGGGCCGGGTCGGCACAGGGGGCTTGCTGATCCTGACGGCCAGGAAGCCCACCCCAAGGAGCACCAGGACGCCGAGTGCAACGATCATAATCGTTGCCGCGGGAACCCGGCGCGGCAGCGGGGGGTAGAGGGAGACCATCTTTCCCCCGTCGATCATCTCCTGCAGCTTTTCCCGGCTGATGCCGCGGCGCAGGAGGTCAAGGCCGCGCTTTGCGACGGCGTTCGAAGGATCGATTGCCAGCACCTCGAGCCATTGCTTGATGGCCTGTTCGTTTTCAGCGCGTCGGAAATGGATGGCGGCCAGGCCCAGCATGACCTCGATGTCGTCGTCCTTCAGCTGGTGGGCCCTGCTGATATAGGAGAAGGCGCCCCCCAGGTCACCGCTGTGAAGGCAGGAGAAACCCAGCAGGCAGAAATAGTCGATATTTTCCCGGTAGCGAAAGACCTCCGGCTCGAGCAACCGGATCACGTCGGGGAAGCGGCGGGCCCGAAAGAGTTTCTTTGCCTCCCCCAGGCTCTTTCCCTTCATCTGTGACGATCCTACTGGCCGGAGTGTGGAGCGTAGCGGGCCGCGCGGGACTCGAGCTCTTTCAACGCGGCCTCCAGGCGTGCCAGCTCGTCGTCGGAGAGCGTCCCCGTCGAAATGCCGGCATCGATCTGCGCAAGGATGCTGTTGGCGATCGAGAGGTCGGCGCGCACACCCTGGCCGTCGGAGGCCGCCGCCGCCAGCGACTGCGCAAGGGTCGTCGCCGCAGGGGTGAACCCGCTCCTGCTGTACTGTCCCAGCACCATGGTGACCGTCATCTCAGCGCCGCGGGGGAGCGGCCGCGGGTCGAAGTACTCGCAGGCGGCCGAATCGTTCACCGAGTATGGCAGCATGCTGAAGTTGCGGTGCTCCGAGGTGTCGTAGATCCACGAGGCATCGCTCAGGCGTTTCCAGTTGGCGAATATGATGCGGTCGGGCACGGTGATCCCAGCGCCCGAGGTCATGACCATGAGACCGAAATCCTGGGGATCGCCGGCCAGCGGCGAGACCCAGTACGCCGGGCGCGAGGCGCCGCTCAGGGAGAGCTCGTTGCTGAGCTGGGTGAGGGTGTCGGTGCGGAAATGCACGAAGCTCGCCTCCCCCAGGTAGGTGTCGAAGAGGTAGCGGACTCCGGCCGAGATGTCCTGCTGCGAAATGTTCTTCACGGCGATATCGATGCGGACCCCGTTGCTCACCGGTGAATCGGATGAGGCGACGAAGGTGAAGGTTTCCGTCACCTGGAGGGTGACCGACCGCCAGATGAACCGGGCCCCCGATCCTGTCTTCTCCACAGCCTGGGAGAACTCGGCCGTGTCCCCCATCACGTAGACCTTGTTGCCCACGACAACGCTGAGCATCGTCGTGCGGGGGTCCTCGGAGGCGATCAGGGGCACGTACACCCCGTCCTTGCCGCCGACCTGGCAGGAGAGGGAGAATCTGCCGTTTCCTTCGTGCAGCGTGAGCTTCATGCGCCCGTCGACGAGATCAAGTGCCCCCGCGGTGGCGGCTGAAACCGCCAGGAAGAGCAGGAGAATGAGGGCAGTCCCGAGGGAAAGGCGATGCGCGTGCCTGTTCATTGTGCCGCCCCTCCGATGGGCTCCAGGGCCTCGAGGTATCTCTCCTTCAGGGCCAATGCCTGGGCCTTTGCCGCCAAGAGACGCTGCAGGCGGGCGGACCCTCCCGTGGCTGGCGTCGCGGCAGCCACGGGCGCGCCCAGGCGCCCGAGCTGCGCGGAAAGCTGATTTGCCTCATCAGTCTTCCTGGCCAGCTGCTGGCGGAGCTCCGCGATGGTCTTCGCGTCCTCCCCGGCGCCCGTTCCCGTAATCCTGCGCTGGTAGGCAGCGATCGCCTGCTCGTAGGTCTTCTCCCGGTTCTGGTACTCCTCGATGCTTTTCAGGAAGTCCTCGTGGCTCCATTTCAGGAGCTTGGAGAGTTCGACCTCTTTCTTCTGGAGCTGGATCAGCGCCACCTTGTACTGTGCCGCCTCCACCTTGATGCTCGTCGGGTAGTCACTGATGATTTTCTGGTACATGCCCTGCGCGTCGTCCAGCCGGCCCAGGCCATAGAGGCTCTCTCCGACCCAGAACCAGGCGCTGGGAACGAACGGTGACTTGGGGTAGCCGGTGATGAAGCCCTGCAGGGACTTGATGGCGTTCTCGTAGTCTTCCTGCATGAAAAGAAGCCGCCCTTTCTGGTACATCGCCTCCTGGTAGTCGGCTTCCTTCTCAAAGGTGGCCAGGTAGAACTCGATGTTGCGCTCCGCGTCGTCGAGCTTGCCGATGGCCATGTAGGACTTTGCGATCAGAAGGTATGCGGCGGGCTTCTCGGGCCCGGCCGAGGCGTCGAGGATGACATTGTGCAGGAGGAGAATCGCCTTGTCGTACTGGCCGTTCCTGAAGGAATCGATGCCGTCTTTCAGGTCAGCGGCCGCGCTGGAGGGCAGAGCGCCCACAAGGGGCGCAACAAGGCAGAACAGGAGGGCCAATGACGTGGCGAGAACCTTACTGGGGTGTGCCATGAGCCTTTTTTTCTCCTCCCTAGACTTTCGACCCGCGCGCCGGCAAACTGAACACGATATTAGCATGGACGGCGCAGGAATGCTACTTCACCGGCCCGGCGCGCACTTTGGAACGTTCGGCGGCGCTGAACCGTGTGGCCATTGCGCCTTACGGGAGCAGATCATAGCAGAATGCAACCATTGACGAAAGACGCCGCACCATGCGATAATTTGCCCAGGGTGTGACAGACGGTAATTGCTCTTTCCGGCGGTGTTTACGCTCTCTCTCCATACCCTGTGGTCCCCGACGTCCCGCGCCGCAGGAGCGACCGGGAGAAGGTATGGGGAATGGCGGAAGGCCTGCCGTATGACGGAAGGAATGTCCATCGCACGGGACGACGCGGTCATCCAGATCCTACTCACCGTCTACCAGGCCCTGAAGGAGGGATCGTTTTCCGACGCAATCGATGCATTGGAAAAGATACTCGAGATCGACGTCGAATACCCCGGCGCTTCCTCCGCGCTGAAGTGCGCCGGTTTCTGGAAGGAAAGGCTCGACAAGGAGCACGCGCCGCGGGACGGGTTCGAGAAAGGGGAGCAGCTGCTTGCGCACTGGAGGCTCTTCCAGGTGTTCGCGGAGCGCCTGGCGGATGTGCCCGAGCGGTGCATGTTCGCCATCAAGCAGTTCGTCTTCTCTTCAGCCCTGGCCAGCTACCTCTCCGCCGCGCCCGAGCTGGAGCAGGGCGGCGGGGATCCCGACGTGCTGCTGCAGGTGGGGCGATGCTGCAAGGGCATAGGGAACTACGAGCGGGCCATCGAAAACCTGGAACGCGCGAACGACGAGAAGCGCGAGGACCCGAGAATCCTCGCGGAGCTGGCCGACTGCTATTCCCTGGTGAACGAGTCGCGCGCGGGGAAGGTCTTCTTCCGCGAGTCGTTCTTCATCGACCCGCAGGCGGTGGACCTCGCGGGACTGGAGTCGCCGCTGATCCAGCGCCTGGCGGGGAAGCTGCGGGACAGGGGATACTCGGGACCGGCGCTCGCGGAATGGATCCCCGTGTACGGGACCATCTGGGGGGTCTTCAGCGTCAAGCGCGAGATGAAGCCGCTGGAGTTCGGAAAGCTGAAGCAGGCGATCCATCAGCTGGAGAAGGAATGCGCGGCGGGCGGAGCGGGCCGGGAGATCCTGGTGCCGCGCCTGCTCAACCGCTACTTCTGGCTGATCGACCACTACATGAGCGCGGGGGAGCCGCGGGAACGGGTCGAGGAAGTGCTCGCGAAGATCCGTGAGCTGGACCCGCGCGTGCACGCGGAATACACGACATGAACGGGGCAACGCACAAGGATAAAGGGAGTACAGGATGGCAACGGAACTGCTGAAGAAGATCACGGAACTGCTCAACGAGGAGAAGTGGACGAGGGCGACGCTGAACAGCTACTCGATCACCAATTTCAAGGACCTCGACACCCTCATCGAGCAGGCGCGCAGCGAGGGGATTGCTGAGGAGATCCGGGAGCTCGCCGGCGAGCACCTGAAGCACACGAGCAACTCGATCATTGCCCTGTACCTCTCCGGCGTGCTGGCCCTTTCCCGCGAGCTGGTGGACGATACCAACCTGATCATGCTCATCAGCATTTTCATGGACAACCACAAGTGGAACGTCGTGGAGTACCTCGCCGAGCGCATCCTCGAATACGGGGAGAACAAGTACGCCCTGCGCACACTCGGGGAGTGCTACGAGAACCGCGACGAGGACGAGAAGAAGCTCCTCATCTGGGACCGCCTCATCCGCGTGGACTACGAAGAGGCCGACATCGTGAAGATCCTGGGGGAGAAGAGGGAGTCGGAAGGCGACATCCCCGCCGCCGTGGATTACTACAAGAAAGCCATTCACCGCTTCATCAACAAGAAGCAGTTCGCCAGCGTGAAGGAGCTCTGGGACAAGCTCATCCACCTCAGCCCTGAGGACATCGATTTCTTCTTCCACATCGAGGGGCGCATCGCCCGCGCCCTCAACGGCGAACGGGCGGCCGCCCTGCTCTCCACCCTCGTCCCGCACTACAAGGAGAAGGAGGACTGGAACACCACCATCGAGATCTTGAAGAAGATCCTCGCCTATGACGCGAAGAACAACGCGGCCCGCAAGGACATCATTGAATGCTACCGGGCGAAATACGTGGGGCACAGCCAGCTGGAGGAGTACATCAAGATATCAAACCTGACGCAGAACTGGCGCAACGTACACGAGGCGGTGGCGGACTTCGAAAAGCACATCGGCTTCGACACCGGCAATTACGTGTTCCACCGCACGTGGGGCATCGGCCGCATCTCGGCGAGCAAGGACGACACCTTCACCATCGATTTTGCCAACAAATCATCCCACAAGATGTCCCTGAAGATGGCGGTGAGCGCGCTGGAGGTCCTCTCCCCCGAGCACATCTGGGTGTTGAAGAGGACCCTGCCCAAGGAGGAGCTGGCAAAGAAGGTGAAGACGGATCCCTCCTGGGCGCTGAAGGTCATCATCAAGAGCTTCGGCAACCTGGCGGACATGAAGAAGATCAAGGCCGAGCTGGTGCCTGACGTGCTCACCGCCGGGGAGTGGTCGCGCTGGAACACCGAGGCGCGCGCCATGCTGAAAAAGGATTCCGCCTTCGGAAATCTCCCTGACAAGATCGACCAGTTCATGGTGCGCGACAAGCCCATCTCCTTCGAGGAAAAGACGTATAACAAGTTCAAGGCGGAAAAGGGCTTCTTCGAGAGGGTGAAGACCATCGAGGACTACGTGCAGGCCGGCCACGCCGAGCCTGACTCCGACTGGTTCACCGAGATGTTCGCCTACTTCACCGGCTTCCTTAAGGGCTATACGTCGGTCTCCGAGACGGTGATGTCAAGCTGGCTGCTGCTGCAGAAGCTCGTCACGATGTACCCGTTTCTCTCCCTGGGAGTGCAGACAAGCTTCGAGGAGCTTTTCGGCAAGATCGAGAAGCTGGAGGAGACCTTCTCCCGCATCGATGACCCCGAGCTGCGCCGCGAGTTCCTCATTGCGGTGAAGAAGACCATCCCCGACTGGTCTCCCATTTTCGTGCGCCTATTCGCGCTCTTCCCCAACCGCTTCATCGTTGACGAGCTGGTGGTCAATTCCCTCTGGGACAACCTGGCCGGCATGCTCTCCGCCGTGATCTCCCGCTACCGGGAGCAGCGTGACGCATTCGTGTGGATCGCGAAGAACCTCCTGGGCGAACGCTGGCTGGAGAAGATGAATATCTCCCGGGAAAAGATTTACATCGGGCTCATTCACCTGCTGGACATCACCTACCGCGACATCGCCAACAAGCAGAACGCCAGCGCCAACAGGAAGACCAACCGCCAGATCCACGAGTTCCTCTTCGACGAGGGCAAGCTGCTGCAGTACCTGATGGCGGCCGACAGGGACTCCATCACGCGGCTGTACACGCTGGTGGACGACGTGAAGGAGCTCGACCCGTCCCTGAAGATCCAGCTGAAGCACAGGATCAAGGAAAAGCATCCCGATTTCCACTTCCTGGGCGAGACGGGTGCGGAGAAGGTCAGCATGGGCCTCATGGTCACCCGCGCCAGTTACGAGAAGAAGCAGCAGGACCTGAAGCGCGTCATCGACATCGAGATCCCCGAGAACTCGAAGGAGATCGGGGTCGCGATGGCCAAGGGCGACCTGCGAGAAAACGCCGAGTACAAGGCGGCCCTGGAAAAGCAGGAAATGCTGAAGGTCACCGCCTCCCGCCTGAAGGAGGAGGTGCAGCAGGCCCAGATATTCAACGAGAACGAGGTCAAGATCGACCGCATCTCCTTCGGCACCCGCGTGCGGCTGACCAATCAGAAGAGCAGCCAGGCGGAAGAGTACGTGATCCTAGGGCCCTGGGACTCCAACCCGACCCGGAACATCATCTCCTATCTCTCTCCGCTGGGCATGGCCCTCTGGGGTCACCAGGCGGGGGAAGAGCTGAAGTTCACGATCAACCAGAACGAGTTCCAGTACAGCGTTCAGGCCATCGAAAAGGCGGATCTGAAAAACCTATGAGAAAACCCAGAAGTAACGCGGCGCGCCGCGGGCTTACGGTCGTTGCTCTGACAGCGGTTTTTCTCTTTGCCGCCGTCGCGGCCCGTCCCCTGCCCGCGGAGAACATCGACCTGGTTGTCATGGTCGACACCTCGGAGAGCATGTTCCCCTACTTCGACGACCTGATGAACTACCTGGTGCAGGACCTGCTGGTGGCGAAGCTGCACAGGGGGGACACCTTCCACCTGCTGAGCTTTTCCAGCGTGCCCGAGGTGGAGATCTCCCTGGAGGTCAACAGCGAGGAGGCGGCACAGCGGGCCTTCGGACGAATCCTCCTGCTGCACGCGCTGGGCCGCTACACGGACCTGGTCTCCGCGCTGCAGTTTCTCAACAAGTATACGAAGGAGCTGCCGGAGACCAATCCGAAGCAGATTATCCTGATCACCGATGGTGTGAACGATCCCCCACCGGACAGCCCAAACCACGGCTCGCCAGAAAAGATACGGGCGGCGGTCCTGGATGCCGCGCAGGCAATGAAGAAAGAAGGCTGGACCTTCAACATCCTGAGAGTCCCGCCTGAGCCCGCGCCCGGGGAAGAAGGGCTGAAGAGCTACCTTCCCGACCTCGCGGAGGCCCTTGGGGTGCCGGTGGTGCCCTACAAGGTCAGCGACAAGGAACACGTGACGGGGCGCACGACGGGCTTCCCCAACATCACTTTCCCGGCCAACCTCGGCAAGGTCCCCAACAGGTTCATCGCTCCATTCAAGGTAAAAAACTGGAAGGGTGACCCGATCATCGTGCGCCTTACCAGCATCCAGGGCGACGGCATGGAGCTGCTGGAAAAGAAGGTGACCATCACGGTGCCCGCCGGGGCCGAGGTTCCCCTCGACGCGCCGATCAAGCTCCCCCTCTCCTTCCCGCGCGGCGAGCGAGCGCTGCACGTGCAGCTTCTCTTTGCCGATGAGCTGCGCATTTCCCCGACCGCCGGCACCCTGTCGTTCACCTACACGGGCAAAGGCGGGATCCCCATCCCGCGGCTCACCTTCCTGTACGTACTGTACATCGTGCTGGCCGGGGCGCTGATCTATGGGCTTGTCCGTCTGTTCCTGTTCATGCGAAAGACCCTCAGCCAGTCAGCCGCCGCAGGCATCGCGCGCCGCGCACCGGGAGCGCGCACCGCCCCGG
>JBEKVA010000191.1:0-8001 GCA_049514475.1 Spirochaetia bacterium | reverse complement strand
CCTTCTCGACGAGCAGGGCAGGTACCGCGAGCATTCCGCCAACCCCCCGTGCGCCGCCGGCACGGGCTCTTTCCTCGAGCAGCAGGCTGAGCGCCTCGGTCTGAGCGTCCAGGAGCTTTCCCGCCGGGCTGCCGCGTTTGCCGGCACGGCGCCGCGCATCGCGACGCGGTGCGCCGTCTTTGCAAAGACCGATATCATCCACGCAATGCAGGAAGGCCACACGCTGGACGCGGTGTGCGCGGGGCTCTGCGAGGGAATTGCCCGCAGCGTCCTCGATACTCTTCTCAAGGGGCGCGAGCTCACCCCGCCGGTGGGGCTTCTCGGGGGCGTCTCGCTGAATGCGAAGATCGCCTCCTCGATCGAGACGCACCTCGGCATGGCGGTGACGGTCCCGCGGCACTCCCAGCTTGTCGGCGCCATTGGGGCGGCCGTGCTGGGGACCGAGTCATCCATCGACCTCGCGGAGCTGTTCCCGAAAAAGGCCGCACGCCGGGCCACGCGCGCGGTGCTGCCCCGTCATCTGGGCGATTATCCCGAGCGGAACGCATTTGCAATCGAGGAACGCGACGGGGTTGAGACATCCGCCGCGCGAGGCCTGGCGTCCCTGTGCGCCGATGACGGCCCCGAGACGGGTGTCTACCTGGGCATCGACATCGGCTCCACCAGCACCAAGGCGGTGATGATTGGCAGGGACGGGCGGATCCTCGGCGGGTACTACACCCGGACCGGGGGCGACCCCCTCGGCGCCGTGCAGAAGCTGCTGGTGAGCATTGCCGGAGGGGCTGACGGGAAATCGGCGGCGGGCCGGGCTGGCGCCGGCGCGCCCATCCCCCGCCTGCTGGGCGTGTCGACCACCGGGTCCGGCCGGCGGATGGTCAGGGAGGTCTTCCAGGCCGACTGCGAGGTGAACGAGATCACGGCGCACGCCAAGGCCGCCGTTGTCCTGCACCCCGGGGTGGACACGATCATCGAGATCGGCGGCCAGGACTCCAAGTTCACCAGGATCCGCGACGGCGAGGTGTACCTCTCCGCCATGAACTACGTGTGCGCCGCGGGCACGGGAAGCTTCATCGAGGAGCAGGCGAAGAGACTCGGCGTGAGCCTTTCGGAGTTTGCCGAGATGGCGCTCTCCGCCCCCGCGCCGTTCACCAGCGATCGCTGCACGGTGTACATGGAAAGGGACCTGGGGGCGATGCTCGGCGAAGGCTGGTCGCGCGAGTCCCTTGCCGCCGCGGTGCTGCACTCGGTGCGCGACAACTACCTTTCCAAGGTGGTCTCCCGAAGCCCCCTGGGGGAGACGATCGTCTTTCAGGGAGCCACGGCGAGAAACCGCGCGCTGGTGGCGGCATTCGAGCAGCACCTCGGTGTGCCCATCCACGTCTCCCCCTGGTGTCACCTCACCGGCGCGCTGGGCGCGGCGCTGCTCTGCCGCGACCAGGGCATGGTCGCCTCCACGTTCCGCTGGGACACCGGCACGATATCCGTGCAGAGCGAGGAATGCAGGCTCTGCGTGAACCGCTGCCACCTCACGGTGGTGCAGCGCGGAGACACGCGCACCGCGTGGGGCATGAAGTGCGGCAGGGACTACGCGGAGAGAAAACCGGCCGCGGCCGGCCCTGCCGCTGAGACCTCGGGCATAGAACGGCGGTTCCGCCAAGTGATGGCGCCCCTCTTTGCCTCCCCGCCGTCCCTTTCCGCGAAGGCGCGCATGCGCGCCCCGCTCGCCATCGGGATCCCCCGCGGGCTCACCAACATTCCCTACGGCCCGCTGTGGCATGCGTTTCTCAGCAGGCTGGGATTCACGGTGCGCGAATCACGCGAAGACAGGAGAGCGATGGAGGAAGGGGCCGCGGTGGTGAACTCCGACTTCTGCGCTCCCATGATCCTTGCCCACGGCTACGTGAAGCAGCTCTTGATGGAAGGGGTGGGCCTTCTCTTCCATCCCGCGGTCACCAATGAGAGGGAAGGGGAGGCTCCGGTCACTGAGGGCTTCCGGAGAAGGGGCACTGACAGCGCCTACTGCTATTACTCGCAGTATTTCCCGACGGTCGTGGACAATCTCACCGCGTTTCCGATGGAGGGACGGCTCATCAGCCCCCTGGTGGCCTTCAGGGAGGAAAGCGATGAGCGGATCGCCGCGGTGCTGCACGAAGCGCTGCACTCTCATGTTCCCGACCTCGACGCCGGGGAGACCGCGGACGCGTTTCGGGAGGCATCGGCCCTGTTCCGCGCGGCACGGTCCGCGTGGGCGGCGGGCTTCCCCCGGGGCCCCAGCGCGTCGGAGGCACCCTTGCGGGTCGTGCTCATGGGCAGGCCTTACGTGGCTTTCGATTCGGTGCTCAATCTCTCGCTCCCGCGCGCCTTTGAAAAGCTGGGCTCCGATGTGTACTGGCAGGACGAGCTGGACCTGGAAGATCACCAGCCGGGATATGCCAACAAGTACCTGGAGCGGATGCACTGGCAGTTCGGCAGGCAGGTCATCAGGGTGGCCGAGGCAGCCGCCCGGACGGAAAACCTCTACCCGGTCTTTCTCACCTGTTTCCGCTGCAGCCCTGACTCCTTCCTCCTCAGCTACGTGAAGGACATCCTCTCCCACTATGGCAAGCCGTTCCTCATCCTGCAGCTGGACGCGCATGCCTCCGACGTAGGGTATGCGACGCGCATCGAGGCCGCGCTGCAGTCCTTCAGAACGCACCGCGGGCGGGCGGCGGCCGGGGGGGCTGCGGACGGCATCGGCGACAGGGCCGCTGCGGCGGTCACGCACGCGCGCGATGACCAGCTTCGTGACGGGGACACGGTGCTCATCACGGCAATGGATGACCTCATTTCGCGTTTCTGGGCTGACAGCTTCGAGCGGGCGGGCCACCCTGCGGTCCTTCTGGAGACGACCGCCGCGGCGCTGAACACGGGGTATCGATACGCCAGCGGCGGGGAGTGCATGCCGCTGGCAGCAATCGTGGGCGCCGCGATCGAGCGTGTACGCGCCCAGCGGCTGGACCCGGGGAAGACATTCTTCTTCATGCCGACCATCCCGATGGCATGCAACATGCCCCAGTTCCCCGTGTTTGCCGACATGGCCTTCCGCGCCGCCGGCATGGGGGAGATCAGGATCGGCCGGATCAATTTCATGGCCCTCGGGGACAGCCTGCCGCCGGCGCTTGCCATCAAGCTGCTGGAGTCCTACATCGTGGCCTGCATCCTGTACAAGCTGCAGTTCCGCATTAGGCCTTACGAATGCAGCCGGGGAGACACCGACAGGGCTTTTGCCGCTGCCCGGGACCTCGTCAGCAGAAGCCTCAGGGAAGGGAAGGAGCTGCGCAGTGCTTTGGCACGTGCCGCCGAGCTCTTCCGCGCCGTTCCCCGCGATGAGTCGGGGGGAAGAAAGCCGCGGATCGCGCTCCTGGGGGACCTGTATGTGAAGTACAACGAGGTGGTGAACGAGAGGATACACTCCACCGTGGAGTCACTCGGGGGAGAGCTGCTCGTCTCCTCCATGTCCGAGTACGCCCTGCACTTCTTCGATATCGGCATCCGCCGGTATGGCGAGGATGACCGCAGCTACCGCCTGCTGCGCACCATCGAGGGACGGTACGAGTCGATCGTGAAGGATCTCCTGGCGGAGCAGGCCGAGCCTGATTTCGCCGCCTGCGCGCGGCTCATGGAAGAATACGGGCTACGCCATTACCTGCCAGGGGAAACTGCGATCAACATGGGAAGGGCCCTTGCCCTGTGTGAAAGCGGGAACGTTGAGGCGATCATCCACGCCAATCCCCTCTTCTGCTGTCCCGGGGTGGTCACCGCGTCGCTTTTCCGCAAGATCCAGGAGGATTTCGGGGTCCCGATCATCGACATTTTCTATGACGGCACGGGAAACCCGAACAGGGTGCTGATTCCCCACCTGCACTACCTGCGCAAAGGACAGTCCCTCGGGCCCCGGGGAAAAGATCAGAGCTCGGCTTCGACGTAAACCATGCGGGTGGACTGCGTGTGATCCTCGTACCAGTAGGTGAAGGCGTTCAGCTCCCTGCTGTAGTAGAACCGCCCATTGCGTATCACGGAACTCTTCCGAGCGGCCATTCCGAGAAGCCGTTCCTTCAGACGGGCGTCCATCGCCTTTTCCTGCCTGCCCGCCAGGTTGTGTACCGCATCCGCTGTGCTCATATTCCCTCTCGGGTTCATTATCGGCGGGGAATGCGGGATGGATTCAGTGAAAAAAAAGCGGGAAGGGCGAAAGGAGGTGAAACGTCCCTTCCCGCAAGGAAATTGAACAGCTATCACCACAAACGCCGGAGAAGGGAAAAAGTTACACCCGGAATCGCTGCGCTTGTGGGGAAAAGCGGGAACAGGTAGAATGACTGACTGATGCGATTCATAGCGGAGTGACCATGAAGAAGCTCGCACTGCCGTTTCTTGTCGTCCTTCTCGTGTGCCCCGCGGCCTTCGCGGAGGATTTTTTCGAGCTCGTTTCGAAGAGCACCCCCGAGATGGTGCAGAGCGCTCTCAACGCCGGCGCGAAGCTCGACGACAGGGACAAGTACGGCCGCACCCCGCTCATGTTCGCCTCCCGGAACAACCCGAACGCGTCGGTCATCAGGCTCCTCCTGGGCGCGGGGGCGAAGGTCACCGAGCGGGACAAGGGGAACCGCACCCCCCTTATGTTCGCCGCGGCCGGCAACGAGTCCGTCGACGTGGTGCTGGAGCTGCTGAAATCGGGCGCCGTCGTGGAGGACAGGGACGAGGACGGCATGACGGCCATCATGAGTGCCGCGTCGGGGAATCCCAGCACGGCGGTCCTGGCGGCCCTCCTCGCCGCGGGGGCAAAGCTCGACGACCGCGACGGGCACGGCCGCACCTCCCTCATGTTCGCCGCGCGCGACAATCCCCGGCGCGAGGTCCTGGAAGCCCTGCTGAAGGCGGGGGCTCGGATCGACGACAAGGACAAGAACGGCGTCACCTCGATCATGTTCGCCGCCATCAGCACCGCCAACCCCGATATTATCGGCCTGCTCCTGGCCTCGGGTGCGAAGATCGACGCCAAGGACGGGAGCGGCATCACGCCCCTGATGTACGCCGCCTATCATAACGAGAACCCCCAGGTGTGCGCCGCCCTTCTGAAGGGGGGAGCGAAGATCGATGATCGGGACAAGTACGGCCGTGCGCCGCTCCTGTTTGCCGCGGGATTCAACCCGACCCTCGATATCGTGAAGATGCTCCTGAAGGCAGGGGCCGGCATCGATGACAGGGACCAGGGGAGTCATACCGCGCTCATGTGGGCCGCGTACAACAACGCAAACACGAAGATCCTGACGGCCCTCGTGGATGCCGGGGCGGAGGTGGAAGACAAGGATTCAAACGGTGTCACCCCACTCATGTGGGCCGCGTACAACAATATGAATGTCGAGGTGGTGAGGCTGCTGCTGGAGGCAGGGGCAAGCGCAGAGGCGCGGGCGCGCAACGGGTTCACGCCCCTGATGTTCGCCGCCAAGAACTCCAACCTGAAGGTGACGCGGATAATCCTTGCCGCCGGTGCGAAGGTAGACGACAGGGACTCCAAGGGCGGCACCCCCCTGATGTCCGCCGCGCACGACAACTCCAATCCCGATGTCATCAAGATCCTCCTGGATGCCGGCGCCGATGTCAGGGAGAGAGACGGCAGCGGGGGCACCCCTCTGATGTCCGCCGCGTACAACAATGGGAATCCCGACGTCATCAAGGCGCTCATCGCGGCAGGGGCCGGCGTGAACGACCTGGACAATGACGGGATGACCCCCTTGATGTGGGCCGCGAAACACAACCAGAATCCCGCGGTCATCACGGCACTGCTCCAGGCCGGGGCGAATGGAAAGCTGACCAGCGCGGAAGGCAAAACGGCCTTCGCCTATGCCGACGAGAATGACAAGCTGAAAGAAGCCCAGGAGTACTGGGACCTGAACAAATCCCGCTTTTAAGACCCCATCCGCTCCCCTCCATCATCCATATAGGGAACAGGCGGCTGGACGCCCGCGATGCCGACGGGGCACCGGGACCGGTGATCGGGTATGCGCCCGTTGCGCAAGGGGTCACCACGAACTTGGTGGTGAAGATTGATTCCTACACGGCAACCCCAAAGCTGTACGCCATGCTCCACATCGATGCCGGCAAGAAGGGAGTGTACGAGTTTCCCGGTCCTGATGTGCCCGTCATGGTGGACGACAAGATGGTTTCCCCTCCCTTCGCGGCGTCGAAATAACCTAGGCTTTCCTCCTTCGCGGACGCGGGCCCTCCTGCCGCGCCCGCTCTTTTTTGCCGGCGCACCGGGCTGCCGCCTGTCCCCCTACTTGAAATTGCAAGGCCTGAGGGTGCAAGAGTAGGGGCAGAAGGGGAGGGGTTGTGCAGAACCTGGGCAGCAGTGACATCAAGGCGGGCCCCACTGACAAGAAGGTGGTCCTGTTCGTCGCCTCCATGGCGGTGTTCCTCACGCCGTTCATGGCGACATCGATCAATATCGCCCTGCCATCCATTGGCAGGGAGTTCTCCACGGACGCGGTCACGCTGAGCTGGATCACGACCGCCTACCTGCTGGCGGCCGCCATGTTCCTTGTGCCTTTCGGCAGGCTGGCCGACATCCGCGGCCGCAGGAAGGTCTTCCTCTCCGGCATTGCCGGCTACACCGTCGTCTCTCTTCTCTGCGGCGTGGCGCCCTCCGAGCACGCCCTCATAGCCTTGCGAGCGCTTCAAGGCTTCACCGACGCAATGATGTTCGGCACTTCCCTTGCCATCGTCACCTCGGTCTACCCGCCGCAGGAGCGGGGAAGGGCCTTGGGAATCACCGTTGCCTCCGTGTATGCCGGGGGCGCGCTGGGACCTTTCATCGGGGGCTTTCTCACGCAGGCGCTGGGCTGGCGGAGCATCTTCTACCTGACCGCCGTGCTCGGTCTCCTGGCGGTCACTATGACCCTGTGGAAGATGAGGGGCGAATGGGCCGAGGCGCGGGGCCAGAGGTTCGACATCATCGGCTCCCTCCTGTACGGCCTGGCGCTCCTGGGCATCATGTACGGCTTCCGCCTCCTGCCGGCCTTCATCGGGATATGGGTGATCGTGGGAGGCGCGCTGTTCCTTGCGGCGTTCGTGCTCAGGGAGAGAAGGATTGACTATCCCGTGCTCGATGTGAGCCTGTTTTCCAGCAACATCGTATTCGCCCTCTCCAACCTGTCGGCGCTCATCAATTATGCGGCAACCTACGCCGTGTCCTTCCTCCTGAGCCTATTTTTACAGTACGTGAAAGGCATGGATCCCCGTACTGCCGGGCTGATCATGCTTTCCCAGCCGGTGATCATGGCGATTTTTTCCCCGCTGGCAGGGCGCCTGTCGGATCGCGTGGAGCCGCGCATCGTGGCCTCCGCCGGCATGGCCATGAGCACCGCGGGTCTCCTCCTGACAGCCTTCCTGGGCCCCTCCTCCCCCGTGGGCTATATCGTGGCCATCCTCATGCTCTGCGGCCTGGGCTTCGCCCTGTTCTCCTCACCGAACACCAGCGCCATCATGGGCTCGGTGGAGCGGCGCCATTATGCCGTGGCCTCCGCCACCACGGGGGTGATGCGCCTCATAGGGCAGATGCTCAGCATGGGGATAGCGGCGCTGATCATCGCGCTGTTTGTGGGCCAGGTGGCAATCACGCCGGAGTATTACCCCGCCTTCCTCAAGGCGTTCCGCGTCGGCTTCCTGGTCTTCGGCGGGCTGTGCGCAGCGGGGATTCTCGCCTCCCTTGCACGGGGGAACGTGCACAGAGCCGCCTGAGCCGAGGGCAGCGGACCTGCTGGCGGCGGCTTGACTAAACCGGGCTTTCCGGTTATTCTTACACTTGAACAGTTGTTCAAGTGAGGAAATAATGGTGATGACGACAGATACCGTGCGCAATGCCCTGCGCGCCCAAACCGCACCTTCGGTGCGCGCCCAAACCGCACCTTCGGTGCGCGCCCAAACCGCACCTTCGGTGCGCGCCCAAACCGCACCTTCGGTGCG
>JBEKVA010000190.1:0-8075 GCA_049514475.1 Spirochaetia bacterium | reverse complement strand
AGATCGCGGAATCCACCGATCTCATGCTCTCTGACCTCTCGACCCTCGGTGCGCGGGTCTACAAGGTCCACCGGATGTACCGCCGCGACCTGCCGTGAAATGACGCCGGGTACGGTGTCGCCACGTTGACAACTTCCGGCACTTGGATCACACTCCTACCCCGCCATGGAACAAGAATGGACACTCAACCGCGGCAAGTACGCGGAAATCATAAGTCGTATGATGCAGAACTCCACCGGGGCGCCGGTGGTCACCGAGGACAACGTCTACCAGGAGGGGAACCCGACAAATAAGCCCCTCATCCAGGAGATAATGCGCGACCTGCTGCTGCCCGGCAGCAGGATCATCGGCAAGGAGAACCTCCTCGAGCTGCACCGGCTGGCGGAGAGGAAGAAGCACTGCCTGATCCTCATGGAGCACTACAGCAACATGGATCTCCCATGCTTCATCGAGCTGCTGGAGCGGCTTGGCAGGGCCTACGAGGAGGTCGCGAACTCCGTGGTCGCCGTTGCCGGGGTGAAGCTCAACGAGGAAAGCAGGCTGGTGCTCGCCTTCACGGAGATCTTCACACGCGTGGTGCTCTACCCCTCGCGCGGCATAGAGGGAATCCAGGACATCAAGGAACGCCACGAGGCGCAGAAGCGGCGCATGCGGATCAACATCGCGGCGCTGAAGATGCTGAATGCCTTGCGGCGGCAGGGGAAGCTCATCCTGCTCTTTCCCTCGGGGACCCGCTACCGCCCCTGGGACCCCAGCACGGCAAAGGGACTGAAGGAGATCGACACCTACCTGAAGTTCTACTCGCACATGGTGACCATCGCCATCAATGGCAACACGCTTCTTCCCAACCCCAACGGGAGCATGGAAGAGGATTTCCCGCACCGCGACGTGATGATTTACACGGTGAGCCAGGTCCGCAAGTGCTCGGAGTTCCGCCGCCAGGCAATGAAGGGCCGCGAGCACGTGGAGGACCCCAAGCAGCACGTGGCGGACAGCGTCATGGAGGCCCTCGCGAAGCTGCACGAGCGCACTGAAAAGGCGCGCCAGCGTCTGCTTGGCGAAGTGGGCCATGCCTGAGCCCTCGCCGATAAGCGCGATCCCCCGCGGGCTCTGTCGTCAGCTCTCTTTCCTCTTCACCGACATTGATGACACCCTCACCACGGACGGCATGCTCATGGACTCCTCCTACGGGGCGCTGTGGAGGCTGATGCGCGCGGGCATCAGGGTCGTGGCAGTCACCGGCAGGCCGGCGGGATGGTGCGACCATATCGCCCGCATGTGGCCGGTGGCCGGGGTGGTGGGGGAAAACGGCGCCTTCTGCTTTCTCTACGACCGCAAGCGCCGGGTGATGAAGAGACGCTACGACCCGCGGGTGGGCGGCCTTGCCGAGCGCGCGAAGCTGGAAGGAATGGCGGAGCGGGTGTTCCGTGAAATCCCCGGCACCGCCTGGTCGGCGGACCAGCGCTACCGCATCAGCGACTGCGCCATCGATTATTGCGAAGACGTGCCCCCGCTGCCCCTGGAGAAAGTTCGGGAGATCTGTCGCATCCTCGAGGAGCAGGGGGCCCGGTGCAAGGTCTCCAGCATCCACATCAATTACTGGACAGGGGACTTCGACAAGCTCTCCGGCGTCGCGCTCTACCTCGCGGAGGAAGGATGCAGCGGCCAGGAGGTGTCCACCGAACGGACCCTGTTCATCGGAGACTCGCCCAACGATGAGCCCCTTTTCGCCGGCTTCGCCCACTCCATAGCCGTGGGCAATCTCCGCCGGTTCCTCCCGCTTCTCACCACCCTTCCCGAGTTCATTGCGCAGGCGGATGGCGCTGAAGGGTTCTGCGAGGCGGCAGACCTGATCCTGGCCCGGAGGGCAGATTCCGGCCGCCCCGTTCAGGGCCCCGCCTAATAGTTCAGCTCCTGCAAGCCGCACTCCATCACCTGGGTGACGGTGCGAAAACCCATGGACTGGAAAAACTCTGCGGAGCGCAGCGATTTCCCCATGAGCTCCGCCGTCAACCGATGCATGCCGCGCACGCGCATCTCCGCCAGGAACTTTTTCAGAAGCGTCTCCCCCAGCCCGATGCCGCGAAGCGCCGGGGTGATGGCAAGCTGCACGATGTGCACCGAGCGGGAGTCGATGACCCCCCAGGTGAAGCCGCCCAGCTCCGCGGCAGGGGTTTCCGCGAGCAGGATCGGGGAGAGCTCCCCTCCCGCCGGCGGCAGCCCGCGGCGCTTTTCAGCGAATCTCTGCTCCAGCCGCTCTGGGCTTTCGTTGGGGAACAGCTCGAAGAAGGCGTCCCTGTCGAGGTGCTCAAGCTCCTCCCCGTGCGCCCCCACCGCCCACGTGAAGGAAAAGTCACTCGCCACAAGTTCTTCGGTCTCCTCGGGTTCCTCGGGCAGCCGCGCCAGCCCCCGCGCCTCCCGGTTGGCGTTGTACCAGCTGACGATCACCGACCGAAGCCGTTGCTCCTTGTAGGCGAACCACAGCTTCTCCAGTTCCTTGTTCTGCTTCACGGCGTCCTTGAAGGCGCGAAAAACGCCGTGACCCATGGTGAGCGCCTGGGAGAGCTGCTCCCGGTAGACCGGGTTGTCCAGGGAGGTCACGAAGCTCTCCATGAGATGAAAGCCCTCCGCGGGGCCCCAGCGGGGAAGCCGCACGTACCTGTCCTCGCCGGCAGGCGCGCTCAGCGCGGCAATTGCGGCAACCTCCCCGCTTTCCACGTCCACCGCGTATTTTTCCTTCTGGTCCTCCATGGCAAAGGCGATCTTGTCGATCATCTGCGGGGTGAGCGCGAAGTTCATGGGACAAGTGTAAAACATGCCCACCGGCGGTGCAATGCCGCCCGGGCGGCATTCCTTGACATCGTGCCGCCGCGGTCGGCATACTGGCGGAAACCAGGATAATATGGAGGCGACCATGAGCATTATCGAATACGTGGAGGCGCGGGAAATCCTCGACTCGCGGGGAAACCCGACCGTCGAGGTCGACGTTGTGCTGGAAGACGGGTCCATGGGCCGTGCCGCGGTGCCATCGGGCGCGTCGACGGGCGAGCACGAGGCGCTGGAGCTGCGGGACGGGGACAAAGCCCGGTTCCTGGGCAAGGGCGTGCTGAAGGCCGTGCAGAACGTGAACAACATCATCGCGGCGGAGATCGTGGGCCTTGACGCGCTGGAGCAGGTCGACATCGACCACACGATGATCGAGCTGGACGGGACGGAAACAAAGTCGAAGCTGGGCGCCAATGCCATCCTCGGGGTTTCCATGGCAACCGCGCGGGCGGCCGCGGACTTCCTGGGCGTGCCCCTGTTCAAGTACCTTGGCAATTACCATGCCTCGCTGATGCCGGTGACCATGGCCAACATCATCAACGGCGGCGCCCACGCGGACAGCTCCGTGGACTTCCAGGAGTTCATGATCATGCCGGTGGGAGCCCCGTCCATCCGGGAAGCGGTGCGCATGATGGCCGAGATATTCCACACCCTGAAGGGCGTTCTCAAGGGCAAGGGCTACAACACGGGCGTTGGGGACGAGGGCGGGTACGCGCCGAGCCTGAAGAGCAACGACGAAGCCATCGAGGTGATCCTGCAAGCCATCGAGAAGGCCGGCTACAAGCCGGGGGACAACGTGATGCTGGCCCTCGACCCGGCGGCCTCCGGGTTCTATAACGCCGAGAAAAAGAAATACATCTTCAAGAAATCGGACAAGCGCGAGCTCAGCTCCAAGGAAATGGTGGACTTCTGGGTCGACTGGGCCGCCAAGTATCCCATCATCTCCATGGAAGACGCCATGGCGGAAGATGACTGGGACGGGTGGAAGCTGCTCACCGAAAAGCTGGGCCGGAAGATCCAGATCGTCGGCGATGACCTTTTCGTCACCAACACGAAGCGCCTGAAAAAGGGCATCGAGATGGGCGTTGCCAACTCCATCCTCATCAAGGTCAACCAGATCGGCTCCCTCACCGAGACCGCGGAAGCGGTGGAGATGGCAAAGAGGGCCGGCTACACGGCCGTGGTATCGCACAGGAGCGGAGAAACCGAGGACAGCTTCATTGCCGACCTTGTTGTGGCTCTGGAGACCGGGCAGATCAAGACCGGCTCCCTCTCGCGCTCCGACCGCCTGGCCAAGTACAACCAGCTCATGAGGATCGAGGACCTCATGGAAGGGGTGTGCACCTACGCCGGTCGCGACGCGTTCTACTCGATCAACAAGCGGGCGTAACACAGCGGGAATCCACTGACCGCCGGGCCGCGAGGTCCGGCGGTCTTTTTATGGAGGGGCCCATGGAGCTCTACGACAGGATCGAAAGCTACCTCACGAAAAAGCTCTACCCGTTCTGGTACGCGCGGGTGGCGGCACCCGAGGGCGGCTTCACGACGTACTTCGACAGGAACGGCGCGCCGACCGGCAAGACCGACAAGACGATCATCCAGCAGACACGCTCCATTTTCATGCTCTCCCACGCGATTCGCAGCGGCTACGGGGCAGGCAAGGCGCAGGAGCTGCTGGAGCCGGGCCTGCGATGGTTCCTGAAGACCTTCCGCGACGCCGAACACGACGGGTGGCTCTGGATCGTGGAAAAGGACGGCCGGCCCATTTCGACTGACAAGATCATGTACGGCCAGAGCTTCGTGATCTACTGCATGAGCGAATGCGCCCTGGCAACCGGCGATGCCCAGGCGCGCGCGGCAGCCGAGCACACCTTCGACCTCGTCCAGAAGTACGCGGCGGACACCGCATGGGGCGGCTACCGGGAGATGTTCCTCCGCGACTGGCAGCCGCGTCCCTCGGGAGCCTACGGCGGTGACAGAAAGAGCTTCGACGTGCACATGCACCTCCTGGAGGCCTACACGGTGCTGTACGAGCTCACCCGTGCCGACATCCATCGCAGGAAGCTCCTGGAGGTGATCGGGGTGCTCTGGACGCGGATGTTCAACACCGCCACGTGGACCGGCATTGCCCAGTTCAGCCTGGATTTCACACCGCTTCCGGCCATCATGTTCAAGACGGTCTGGGGATCCGACAGGGACAACGAGGGTGCCCCGCGGCCGATGAACAACACAAGCTACGGCCACAACATCGAGTTTCTCTGGCTGTTCCTGCACGCCCTGGAGGTGCTGGGAGAAAGCGCCGATCCCTGGAAGGAAAAGCTTTCCGCCCTGGCCGTGCACACAGTGCGCTATGGAGTGGACCAGCAGTACGGCGGCATTTTCGTCGAGGGCCCGCACGACGGTCCTGCCCGGGACACCCAGAAAGAGTTCTGGCAGCAGGCGGAGTCCCTGGTGGGGCTGCTGGACAGCTACCTGCTCTTCCGCGACCCGGTGTACTGGCGGGCTTTCAAGAAGGTCTTCGACTTCGTGTGGAACAGGATGATCAATCACGAGGTGGGGGAATGGTACGCGCTGCTGGACCGTGACGGCACCGTCCGATGGGATTACCTCGGCCACGCGTGGAAGAACAACTACCACACCACACGGTCAATGGTGCAGACGTTGAAAAGGCTCAAGGCGATAGAGAAAGCGGGATTGGCGACGCCATGAATCCGCCTGCGGCGACGCCGTAGCCTCTTGGCGGGGCGGGCCCCCGCCGCGCCCGGTGTGCGGCTCAGCCCTGGGTCACCCTGTTGGACAGAGTTCCGATGCCGTCGATCTCCACCTCAACAACGTCCCCGCCGTGCAGCTCGGCGGGTGCTCCCGCGGTGCCGGTGTAGATCAGGTCACCGGGCTCAAGTGTCACGGCGGCCGAGATCCACGCAATCAGTGAAGGAACATCGAAAATGAGGTCGCGCGGCGAGCAGCGCTGCACCTCCTTCCCGTTTATCCGGCCGGTGATGGTTGCCGTCTTCGGGTCGAGGCCCGTCGCGATCCAGGGCCCGAACGGGGCGAACGTATCGGAGGATTTGGCGCGCCACCAGTTCAGGTCATTCTTCTGCCAGATGCGGGCGCTGACATCGTTTCCGCACGTATAGCCGAGCACGTAGCGGAGCGCTTCCTGGGCGCTGACGCTGCGGCAGCGTTTTCCGATGACCACGACGAGCTCAGCCTCCTCGTCCACCCGCCCCTGGCCCGAGGGCAGGACGATGATGTCCCCGGGGTCAATGATCGCGCTGGGAACCTTGAGGAAGATCTGCGGCTCCCGGGGAGGTTCCCTCCCCTGGAGGTGATCCCGGTAGTTGTGGGCAAGGGCGAAAATCTTGGAGGGACGGCAGGGGGCCAGGATCCTGACCGAGTCCAGGGGGTGCGCGGCGCCCGGCCGTCCTGCATCGCCAAAAGGCGTTCCATAGATCTCGCGGATGAAGCGATTGCCTTCCTCGAGGATACCGTATGCGACTCTTCCACCCAGCTCGAAGCGTGCGTACTTCATGACGGGCGGCGCTAGAGGTTCGACCCGCCCTGGAGCAGGCGGCCAAATTCCAACCCGGCGAGGTTGAGGCCGACGATACAACCTACGCCGAGAATCCAGAGGAGCACCGCGAATATCTTCAGGCAGACCGACAGAACCTTCAGCATCGTGTAGGGGTTGCCGACATCGCCATTCTGGCGGGTGTTGATGGCAATCTCGCGCAGGGCGAGGGGCCGATCGGAGGATGCCCAGACGATGATGCCGATGAGGACGAAAAGGATGAACAGGAACTGGGAGACCAGGAATATCATTCTTTTACCTCCACGATTCGTCAGTCTGGTCAAAGTCTAACGCACGGCTGGCACCTGTCAAGCTTTGCAGTGGGGCACCAGTGGGGCACCGCGCGCCGCTTCCCCAGGCACTGTCCTCCGTGGTAAAATGTGACGATATTAAGGAAGAAAGGACCTGTCGAGCTGTGATTTACCTTATCTATAAAGACGGCGAGATCCTGGTCGAAACCGACGACCTGGAGTTCGTCAAATCTTATGTGAGTGAGAACCTGGAGTGCTCGGTGCGGGATGCACGCACTGGCAAGAAGGTCCCTGTCGAATAAGGCTTACCCGGGCTGGCGATCCCTGTATTCCAGGGTCCCATCGGCATGCCCGATGAGGAGCTCGGGCCTGTTTTTCGTGAAAATCCCGTTCTCAAGCACGCCGGGGATGAGCTTCAGCTCGTCCTCGAACCGCCGCGCATCGAATGCCTCCCTGAAGCTGACATCGAGCAGGAGATTGCCCAGGTCTGTCACCACGGGCCCCGCCTTGCGCACAGCCAACCGCAGTGTGACCTCCCCGCCCAGCTGCCGCAGGCTGCTGCTCACCGAGGACAATGCGGCGGTGACGACCTCCACCGGGACGGCGAAACCGGCTCCGAGCCTCGGGCTGAGCTTGCCTTCATCTGCAACAATGAGAAGTCGCCGCGAAACGTAGGCGATGATCTTCTCCATGAGGAGGGCCCCTCCGCCCCCCTTGATGAGATTGCGCTCGGGATCGATCTCGTCTGCTCCGTCGATGGTCAGGTCCAGCGCCCCTTCCAGCTGTGAGTCGTTCAGGGTCAGCACCGGGATGCCGAGGCTGCGCGCCTCCAGCTCCGTCTGAAGGCTCGTCGTCACCGCGCGGATGCCGCGGAGGCTTCCTTCGGCCAGACGGGCGCCCACCCTGCGTGTGGCCCAGATGGCGGTCGAACCCGTTCCAAGGCCCAGGCGCATTCCGTCCCTGACAAACCTGTCGACGGCCTGCGTTCCCAGCTCTTTCTTCAGCTCCGCGGCATCCACCGGGCGCCTCCTTTCGTTTGCAATCCCATCCGGGGAACGTATACTATGGACAGAGGCGCGCGTATAGTGGACCCGAGCTCCCTGCTCTCCCGCATATCCTTCCCGGAGTTTCTCGACCAGGTACAGGACGGCCTGTTCATCATCGACGCATCACGGGCCATCGTCTTCTGGAACAGAGCGGCCGAGGAGCTTACGGGGTTTTCCGCCGCTTCGATGGTGGGCATGACCTGCCTTGACGCGGACCTCCTGGGCCATCGGACAGTCCATGGAGAGCGCCTCTGCCAGGACGGCACCTGCCCGCTGCAGCGCAGCATGATCAGGGGCGCGGGGGGCACCCTGCCGCAGCTTCTGCTCATGAACACGGCACCAGGAAGACCTCTTCCCATCTCCCTGAGCGTCGGGCCGCTG
>JBEKVA010000189.1:0-8078 GCA_049514475.1 Spirochaetia bacterium | reverse complement strand
CGGCTCATCCATGAGAAAGATCCGGGATTGCCGGCGCATCCCCTTCAAAATCTCGAGAAGCTGCTGTTCGGTGGGCGAGAGGTCCGATATCAGGTCTCTCGGGGAGATCGTGCATCCGAACATCTTCAGGAAGGATTCCGACTGCGAATACATGGACTTAAAATCGATCACTTTCAACAGACCAAGGATCTTCTTCTTGGGCTTATCCCCAAGAAAGATGTTCTCCGCAACCTTGAGATCCCGCGCCAGATTGAGCTCCTGGTGGATGACGGTGATTCCCAGGTTATACGCATCCTGCGGGTTGGCAAATTTGACAGGCGTCCCCTCGATGACGATCTCACCCGTGTCCGGCGGCAATAACCCGCAGAGGATGTTCACCAGAGTGGACTTGCCTGCACCGTTTTCCCCCAACAGGGCGAGAATCTCGCCGGGATGCAAATCGAAGGAGACATCATCCAGCGCCGTGACATTGGCAAAATGCTTCGTGATATGTGACACTTTCAAGAGAGGGGAATTTGACATGGATCTAACTCTCCGCCTTTTGCGTCTTCTCGGCAGTCGGTGCAACTGAGGTGTGTATGACGGCCAATCTGCGAGAAATCACATCCAGCCCGACGGCAATGAGGATGATGATTCCAACTACTGTTTGGAGTAGAAACGGCTGAATTCCCAGTATCGTGACAAGATTGCTTACGACCGACACGAGGACTGCTCCTAGAATGCTGCCAAAGACGCTTCCTCTCCCGCCAAGCAAGGAAGTCCCTCCCAGGAGGACCGCGCCTATGGCATTCATCTCCAAGCCCTCCCCAGTGTGTGGCGTCACACTTGTCAGCCTAGCCATGAGGAGAATCCCGGCAATCGCACACATCAGACCGCTGATGATGTAGGTGAACATTTTCACGCTGGTTGTTTTTACACCAACCATTTCCGCGGCAGTGGCATTACTGCCTGTTGCAAACACATCGGATCCGAATTGGGTCGCCCGCAGGATGAACCAGAAGACGAAAATCAGTACGATATCCGCGACGAGGGGAACAGGGACCCCGAGCATACGTCCACTGGCTATCCACCAAATTTGATCGTTCATGTACCCGATGAACGGGAGGCCTTTCGCCCACGCAAGGTATATTCCGCGGAAAAGATAAAGCGTTCCCAACGTCACTATGAAGTCACCCAGCCCAAACTTTGTAATGAGAAAGCCATTAAGCGCACCGATCGCAATCCCTGTCACGAGCGCAGCTAGGATGGCGAGTGGCAGGCCGGAACCATTCAGTAGCATGAAAGCGCAGACACCGCCGCTAAGACCCGTGATTGAGCCAACGGAGAGGTCGATTCCACGCCCGATGATGACGGCGGTCATCCCGATGCATACGATCGCGAGGACCGATGTCCCCCGGAGGATGTTGAATTGGTTATCGATCGTCAAAAATGGGAGAGGTCTGAATATCAACATGAGCACGTATATCAGGACCAGCATCCCCACGACGCCAACTCCCGGCATCCGCAAGATCTTTTTCAGAATCAGGCTCATCTTCGGTAGACCTTTCGAGTGCGGTAACTGTTCATCCCGTACCCCTCCTCCTCATGCTGATGTTGTAGACCAGCTTGTCTGACAGCACGGCAATCAGAACCATCAGTCCGATGACGACGTATTGCCAGTAGGGATCAAGCGCCAGGAGATCGATAATGTTGAAAATCAGGCCGATCAGAATTGCGCCCAGAAAGGACCCAATAAAACTGCCCCTGCCGCCAAAAAGGCTGACGCCTCCAATAACGGCAGCAGTAATTGCTCTCAACTCGTATCCCATTCCGAACTCAGGAAATACGCTCTTCAGCTTGCTTCCGAGAAGCATCCCCGCTATCCCGGCAAACAAACCGCAGGCGGCAAACATGCTGAAAACAACCATGCGCGTGTTCACTCCTGCGATGCTTGCGGCTTTTCGATTCGCGCCGGTCATTATTATGACTCTGCCAAATAGGGTCCTGAATAACATGAGGCTTATAAGGATCAGAATTGCTATCGATATGATGACAGGCACGGGTATCAGATTGAGTATTTCTCCATTGCCGACAGCAAAATACGCCTGGCTGTTGTACGGCGGGAGAGGGGCGTTACCCGTGATGACATAGACAATGCCGCGAAGTATGCTCATCATCGCCAGGGTGACGATCAGCGACGGGAACCCAAAGATTACGGTCAATGTGCCATTGATGATCCCGATGATCAGGCCCGCCACAACGCCCGCCAATAATGCGACGGAGAACGGCATGCCCCGGGAGCTCAATAGTACGTTTGTGGTGATAGCTGCCATCGCCATGATGGAGCCAACGGACAAGTCGAGCTCCCCTACGAGTGCAACAAAGGTGATGCAGAAGGCGAGAATCGACAGAATCGCAACTGATTCCAGTAGGTCTATTATGTTGCCGAGTCTGAGAAAATAGGAAGAAACGATGCTCATGATGATGCTCGTGAGAATGATGAGGAGTGCTATCCTGATCTCAGAGCTCGATCCGATCAGGGTCAGAGCATTATTGTTCCGTGATTTTTGCTCCATCTAATTTTGGTCCTCCGCAAGGAAGCGCGGATATTTCCTCAGCGCACCGCGTCTGCCATCTCAGTGCAAGTGCCATGCCAACTTATTCTGCAATGCAAGGAACAAGCAATTTGTTAATTTAAAAGGAATTAACGCCTGCGCAGAAACAGTGACTCTCTCTTGCCCTGCCAAGGGAGGAATCACATGAGAAAAATGATTTACATCATGTAAAGATGTTTTCACATGCCAGCGCGATCATCAGTTTTTCCAGCGGATCCCATTGCTGTCCTGGTATACGCCACTCCTCAGCGAAACAGCCCAAGCCAATTCCGGCATTTCAGCATCGCAGGTTCGACTTGAGAAGGTTCGGATTCGCTTTTGGCTTGCGTTTGCATCCGCCAGAGCCTATACTGCATTGAATCGGAACGACACGGGGATTGCAGCGCATCGGCGCTTCCAATTCCGCGCGGCCCCGGGGTTCTTACCATGAGTAGCAAAAAACACATCCTTGTGGTTGACGATGAAGAGGGAATGAGAATCTCCCTGAAGAACCTCCTGGAGCTGGAGGGGTACGAAGTCAGCACTGCCGACTCTGCCAAGAAGGCTCTTTCTGTGATGCAGGACGAGGCAGTGCACCTCGTTATCAGCGACATCGTCATGCCGGATATGAGTGGCCTTTCTTTCCTTTCGAACCTGAACGACAACCTTCCGGTGATAATGATCACGGCATACGCTTCAATCGAGACGGCGCGAAAAGCCTTCAAGCTGGGCGCGCGCGACTATCTGGTCAAGCCATTCGAGTTCAGCGAGCTCTCCATTGTCATCAAACAATACCTTCATTCGGAAATTGAAGGGGAAGCGCTGCTCAGCTCGCAGAACTTAAAAGTGCAAAAACTTCTTCGTTTGGCGGACAAGACCAGTTCGACTGACATCCCCATCCTCATCCTAGGTGAAAGCGGCACGGGGAAGGAAGTCTTGGCAAACCATATCTACGAACACGGCCCGAGAGCGGGATTGCCCTTCATCAAGGTGAACTGCGCTGCCATTCCGGATACGCTTCTCGAAAGCGAGCTCTTCGGGTACGAAAAAGGGGCGTTCACGGGAGCGCAGACTCTGAAAATCGGTCTTCTGGAGAAGGCGAATCATGGAACCGTTTTCCTAGACGAAATCGGAGATATGCCCCTCCCTCTCCAAGCCAAGCTGCTCAGGGTGTTACAGAATTTCAGCTTTACCCGACTCGGTGGCACAAAAGATGTGACTGTCGACTGCCGGATAATCGCGGCCAGCAATCACGATCTACATCGCCAGGTCGCAGAAAAGAGCTTCCGCGAAGATCTCTACTACAGAGTTAACAACGTTGAGCTGCAGATCCCACCACTGCGAGAAAGAATGGAAGACTTACATGCCTTGATCGACTTCTTCCTTAAAAAGTTCAACGAGAAATACGGAAAGGCGATAACACAAATTGATGAGCGTGCGCACCTGGTACTGAGCTCCTACGCCTGGCCGGGAAACGTCAGGGAACTGAAGAATTGCATCGAGAGGGCCGTTGTCGTCTGTGACGAACAGGTGATACAAAGCACCGACCTTCCTGATAGTATCCTGAACAGCGAAGAGAAGGTGGATATTCGTGAGCCGTCGTTGAGCTACCGGGCGGAGTATATGAGGGAGATCATATTTGCCGCTTTGAAAAAGACGAACGGAAACAAGTCGGAAGCCGCGAAAGAGCTTAGAATCACAAGACGCACTCTTTACAATTGGATACAAGAACTTGATCTTCATACGTAGATCGAGTGGTGCAGGCCATGGCAGACGACGTCATTCTGGCGGTTCGCAACCTTTCCCTCGCGAGTGAAGACCGGGAGGTACTCAAGGATATTACCCTCGAGCTTCTGCGCGGGGAGATACACGCGATTGTTGGCGATCACAACTCCGGAAAATCCCTCATAGCGGAAATTATCTCGGGCGCAATGCCGTTCAGCCGCGGCGAACTCCTCTTCGAGGGGACCCGCCTGCGCAGGCACACTCCCATCAGGGCGTTGAAAATGGGTATCGAAACGATCCACCAGTCCCCGAAGGTGGTAACATCATTCAGCGTTTTCGAGAATATCTTCCTTTATGGCGTTCTCAACAGGAACCTGACCTTCTCCGATAGAGACGCTCTGACCGAACTCGCAAAGGCAAAGCTGAATGCCTTCTCCCTGGATATCGATCTCACCATTCCTATCGACAGATGCAGCTCGAGCGACGTGCTCATCATTTCGATCGTGAGAAGTCTCTGCTCCCAGTTCAAACTCCTCGTGGTGGACGAGGTATCAAACAAGCTTTCGGCATCACAAGCAGAATCACTTCTCAATGAGCTTTCGTTTCTGAGGCAAAAGGGGGCCTCGATTCTCTACTTTACCAGCAATGTCGAGGAGATCTATCAATTCGCCAACAGGGTTTCATTTCTCCAGAAAGGAAGCATCATAGCGACCGAAGTCGCGACAAAGCTGGACAAGCTCGAGCTTGTCCAGCTTTCTTATTCTCATCTCTACAGCAGGAAGGAGCTCGAAAAAAGCAACTACGAATTGTTCTATCTCAAGAATTACTATGAAAATATAATCAACAACATGCCCGTGCCCCTGCTCCTGATCAACACCCAGGCCAAAATAATCTACGCGAACAACATTTTCTCCGAGCGCTATGGTGTATCGAAGAATGAGATTGAAGGTAAGAGCATCCATGAGATTCTTGTCCCCAATTCGCGGGAGAACACATTCTTCAGCAGCGACCAGTCAAAACCCGACTTTGTGCTGAAGCGGCTTGATAGCGTTGTGCTTGCAATCGGCGGCGCCCAGAAACGCACGAGCCTCTACAAGATCCCGATCTATGATGACGAGAAATCCCCTCTGGGGTCCCTATTGTACTTTGACGTTCGGGAAGGCGGCAAGCTGATTGAAGAGCACAACAGGAGAATGCAAACTGTGAATCGTGTGCCCTTTTTCGCCCATGAGATCCGAAACCCGCTCGGGATCCTGAACAACTTCCTTCTCTTGATCAAGGAAAAGAGCGATTCCGAGGACATCAAAGACTACCTTCACCGGAGCGAAAGCGAGATAAAGCGGATCAACAGCATCATCAACAATCTCATGGAAGAAGAAAAAGCAACCAGCGTCTCGACACGGAACAGGCACGTACAACTCTGGTCTCAGGTCGAGGAAGCGAAGAAACTCTTCCTGCCCATGCTGAACGAGAAAAAGATCGGCATGAATAACGACATTTCCAAGGATATCCTACTCCGGTGCGACGAAGATGAATTGAAGGAAGTTCTGATAAATCTCCTCAAGAACGCCATTGAGGCGACAGACAAGTACGGAATGATATACCTGACGTGCGTCGTCGATATGCAGGGAGACAAGAGGACGCTGGCCATCAGCGTGGCTGACACCGGCCAGGGCATCCGGGATGAGGAAATGCAAAGGATTTTCGAGCCGTATTTCTCCACAAAAACCGGCATGGAGAAAAGGGGCCTCGGCTTGGTCATCTGCAAAGATATTGTCACTTCTTGGGGAGGGACCATCACGGCGGATAGTCCGCCCTACCGAGGGGCGACCTTCACCATCCTCTTGCCCAGTGATTGCTTCGAATTGGAGATTGCTCGATAGAAGAAACGACGGAAGAGGATGCCAACCGGCGCCCGTGCCCTAGCGCCGGTTGGCCATTGCCCCTTAGAGCTTTTGCGAGAAGCGCGGGAAGTTGGTAAAGGGCTCCAGGCCATCCTTCCTCACAACGACAGGATCCTCGGTACGCACGCCGACGAGGCCGTCTTTGATGACGCTGAGCTCGTACGCGAAAGTCTGGTTTTCTGCAAGAACGTCGTCAGAGTCCGGACCAATGATCGGCATCTCCTCTTCTGGGTCCATACCGGTCCCGTGGGGACCGATTCTGCCGGCGCTCGGAGAAACGACGAACTTGGAAAGCTCCTTCCCGAAGGCCTCGCGCAGGATGGCATCAGCATCACGACCGGTAATGCCGGCCTTGATATGAGTCAGCCCGTACTCATAGGCCTTGTTGAGGGCTTCCAGGAGCTCGACTTTTTCTTTCGCCACGTTGCCGAAAACAATCGTCCGCGCCGTATCAGAGCAGTAGCCGTTGATGCGGCAACCATGATCCATCATGACCATTTCTCCCCGGCTGATTTTTCGGTCCGTCGGCCTCTTGAACAGGGAGAAGAGATTCTCACCGGCCTGGATCATGATGTCGAACGCAATATTGTGCGCACCCGATGCGAACATGGCCGCGTAAACGAGGCTCTGGGCCTCGTTCTCCGTTATCCCGTCCTCGAGGACGTCGTAAAGCATCTGCGCGCCACAGTCGGCGACGAAGCCCGCTCTGCGCATGGTCCGGAGCTCTTTCTCTGTCTTTATCGACTTGTAGTACTCGATTATCTTCGATGGCTGTATGTCGCTGTCGGGGAGCGCTCCCTTGATGATTGAATAGATCTCAAGGTCGCAGAATGTGTATCCGCACAGTCCCACCTTCTTGAGCTTCTTGCCCGCATTCTGCTCCTTCAGGAACCCGGGAAGGTCTTTCCTGATTTCACGAATATCATCACCCAGGTATTTCATGGCCGATTCTTCATGAGCGGATCGGATCTCGCTGCTGGGAATGAAGAATACGGGATTGCCCTTCTGTCCAAGGAAAACCAGCATCGGCTGCGGATAGATGCCGTCGATCGTGCGGTAATTGACGAGCCACCGTGCATTGCTCATTCGGTAGCAATCGCCCCAGACCAGAAGCGCATCGAGACCGTCATCAGAGAGCTTTTTCTGCGCTCGACCCACGCGCTCCTTGTACTCCGCGCCGCTGATCTCCTCACCGAAACTGTCCCACGTGCCCTGCCGCACCAGCTGGTCGAATTTTGCTGGCAACAGCCCTTTCAGTTTATCAGGAATCATAGATCTCCCTTTCCCTGTCGCCACCCGACAGGCAGTTTTTGCGCCTCTCACGCTCAGTTGCATGGTCGTCAAAGCGGTTCGCCGACATGTCTATCTCCATTTCTGCCAGGAGGCCGCGCAAGGATGCGGCCTCCCCAATCATTCGAAAGACAGGTCCAGCCTACTTGTACCCTCCGCTTGGATACTTCACCGACTGAGCCCATTTCACATACGCCTCATTCAAGTCCACGTTCCTCTTGTCCACGACACTCGTGGGGGCGAGAATGATTTTGGGAATGCGCCAACCCAGCACGCGATCCCAGAAAATGGCTTCGATGAGATTTCTTCCATTTGCAACGGGATTGACGTTGATCGTTGCCGTCATGCGGCCCGCGCGGATCTCGTTGTAGCCGCTGACCAACCCATCGGCTCCGATCACGATGATTCCCTTCTTCGTGTCGAAGTTCCACAACTGCTTTCCCTTGGCCAAGACGGCAGCGGCGGCCCCCAGGCCCATTTCTTCGTTCTCCCCGTAGATAATGTCCAGGTTCGGGTTGACAGTGAGAAGATCCTCGGCGCCCTTCATTCCGCTATCACGGTCGTAGACCCCTCGAACCAGGGGAAC
>JBEKVA010000188.1:0-8086 GCA_049514475.1 Spirochaetia bacterium | reverse complement strand
GCACAGGCGTCCCAGAGGCACTTTGGAGGTGAACTGCTTCACTACCGCGTCTTCCTCCATCTTGAGGTTCTCAACGTAGCCCTTGCTCACCGCGCCCCACACGCCCGTCTTCTCGACAATGCCGGGGCAGAGGCAGTTGACCTTGATGTTGTTCTTGCAGAACTCGAACGCCATGGCGTGCGTCACCGCGATGATGGCGCCCTTGGCGCCGGAGTAGGCCGCCATGATGGCGGAGCCGGTCTTGCCCGACTTCGAGGCGAAGTTGATGATGCGGCCGTCCTTGTAGTTCTTCATGGTTTTCAGCGCGCCCTGGGCGCACCAGATGGAACCATTGATGTTGATCCTGTTCATCTTGTCCAGCCGCTCGGGGGTGATCTCCTCGAATGGCTGCTGGTCGACGGCGCCCGCCACGTTCGCCAGGGCGAAGACGTCCCCGAGGTTCTTCGCGATGTCCTCGAAGCAGGCCATGACCGCCTTCTGGTCGGTGATGTCCAGGACGTAGCCGCGCACCGCATGGCCGGCTTTTGCCAGCCGCTCCGCCTGCTTCTTCACCTCGGGATCGATGTCGATCATGGCGACCTTCGCTCCCAGCCCGATGTACATCTCCGCCACGCCCAGACCGATGCTCTTCGCCGAGCCGGTGACCACGCAGGTTTTTCCCTTCAAATCGACGCTCATTTTTGCAACCCTCTCCTCTGTGTCAGATCAGCATCCCGCCGGTGACGTCAACGACGGTGCCCATGATATTGAATGATTTCTCCGAGGCCAGGAAGGCCACGGTATAGCCGATCTCGATCGGCTGCGCGAAGCGTCCCGAGGGGATCCTCGCTTCGTAGGCTTTCTTCAGCTCCGGGTCGGTCCACTTGTCCTCGTTGATCGGGGTGCGGACCATGCCCGGCGCAATGGCATTGGTGCGGATCCCATAGGGGAGCAGCTCGCGGGCAAGGGTCTTGGTCATCATGATGATGCCGGCCTTTGCCGATGCGTAGTGCGCGTGCCCGCCCGTGTTGTAGGTGATGCCGGACTTCGAGGAGAGGTTGATGATGCTGCCCTTGATGCCCGCGTCCACCATGTGGCGTGCCACGCGCTTGCACAGCATGAAGGGGCCGTTGAGGTTGATGTCGATGACCTTTTCCCAGTTCTTATCGGGCATGTCCAGGATGTTTTCCGTGGGCCAGATGCCCGCGTTGTTCACCAGGATGTCGATGTGCCCATAAACGGAGATCAGCTCCTTCACCATGGCATCCAGATCTTCCGCCTTTGCCACGTCCGCGTAGAAAGCCCGGCAGTCCGTCCCGTAGGTTTTGCTGAGATGTGCCGCATAGGCAACGACATCGTCCTTGCCGACTATGTAGTTGACCCCGACATTGACGCCTTCCTGCGCCAGCGCCTCGCAGATCCCGGCGCCAATCCCCGTACCGCCTCCGGTGACCAGGGCGACCTTCCCTTTCAGGCCCAGATCCATCGCTCAACTCCTTTCACATCGCTTTATATAGCGCTATATACATTATATCTCGAACAGTGTCAACAGGTTTCCCTGATTATCCAGCTCGGTATTCCGCTAGCCCGCAAACTCAGGTTCCAGCCGGCCGGTGATCCCCGGCTCCACCGCGAAAACGTCCCCTGCCTGGGGGAACTTCTGAAGCTGCTCAGGTGTCAGGCCCTTCTTTCCCGTCGTGATATAGAGCGTGTCGAGCGCCTTCCCGCCAAAGACCATGCAGGTTGCCGTCGGGACAGGAACTTCGATGATACGCTCCTTGCGTCCGTCAGGGTCGTACCGCGTGACGCGAAAGCCCTGCCAGTGAGCGCTCCAGAGGAACCCCTCGGCGTCAACGATCAGCCCGTCAGGATAGCCCTCTTCCTCGGGAAGAGTGATGAGGACCCGCCGCCGAGAGACGGTGCCCTTGCGCGCGTCGAAATTGAATGCCGTGATGCGGCGGGCCCACATTTCGGTGACGTACATGGTTTTCCCGTCCGGGCTGAATGAAATGCCGTTGGGAAGCACCAGGCCCGTCTCTATCGTATGAATGGTCCCGTCCGGATCCAGCCGGTGCAGCGCGCCAGCGGGAGCTTCCAGCACGTCCTTGTTCAGCGAGCCCGCGTAGAATCGCCCGTCAGGGCCCACCGCCCCGTCGTTCATCGTCAGCTCCGGCTTGCCCTCTATCGGGTTGCCGAGGAACTTTCCCTTGCCCCTGTCCTTTTCCAGCAGCGCAAAGCCATCGCGGACCACGGCCACCCAGCCGCCGCTCTTTCGCGGGCCGATGCACTGCACGAGCCAGTCGCACTCCGCGACGCTCTTTGCCCCGCTTGCAGGCGTGTAAGAGGAAAGGGTGGGCTTCTCGGTATCAACCCAGTACAGCCGGCTCTGCCGCGGATCCCACATGGGAGACTCGCCGCAGTTATTCTGGGATGGAATGCAGTGCCGTACTGGTTTCATCTGGTTCCTCCTGGAGAGTTTGGAGTACGCTATATAGCGAGTGGAGCTCTATTTAAGCATTGATTCCGGCTGTTGTCAAATCGAAAACCAAAAGTCGACTTGTTGAATAAATTATTATAATATAAACACTTGAGTTGTACAAAGAAGGCCTTTGACTCCATTTTCCGCCCAACGCGACTGATTTCTTTCTTGACCATTCGCCCTATTTTATATATAGCGGTATAAGGATGAGGAAAAACCGCACTCCTCCGGCAAGGACGACTGCTTGAAATCGGCAAACCCCCGCCCTACTGTTGCACGCAGGGACGGCTCGATGGCACAACCCCCGGCGGAGATCAATCGCTACCTCTATGAAAAAATCTACGCGGAGCTGAAGGAAGAAATCCTTTCGGGAAAATACAAGAAAGGCGACTGGTTCCCCCCCGAGCGCGTACTGAAGAGCCGTTTCAACACGACGCATCTCACCGTGCGCAACGCCCTGGCCAAGCTGGTACTCGAGGGGTACATCGAGCGCTACAGCGGGAAGGGAACCGTGGTTCTCTATTCGCAGAGCCGGCCTCCCCGGGCGCGCGCCCCGCTGCGTTTCGCCCAGGCGCAGCTGATCATCGGCAGCATCGACGCGGCCAACGCGCAGCTGCTGGAGTCACTGGAGGAGCAGCTTCGCAGGCTCTCCCTCCCGTTCCGCTTCGCCTGCCATCACGGCAGCGCGCTGGTGGAGCAGAGTCTCTTCACGCTCGCCGGGGAGGCGGGGAACACGCTCATCATCCTGGAGCCGGTTGCCTCGGAGTCATCTCTTCTGCACGCGGGCGACCCTTTGCCCAATACGATAATCGTGCGCGGTCAGGACGAGCACTTCGCCGGTCCCCAGGTGGTCAGTGACGACCTGCGGGGCGCCCGCGAGGCGGTGAAGTATCTCGTGGACCTGGGTCACCGCGAGATCGCCCTCCTCTCGGAAGGGTCGTCGCGGGCGGCGGCCCGGCTCGAGCAGGGGTACGAGGAAGAGCTTGCGGCGCAGGGGATCGGCCTCGACGGAACGCTGGTGACGCGCAGCGCCGGGGGCATCGAGGCCGGCACCGCCGCCTGTGCGCGCGTGCGCGCCGCTCACGAAAACTGCCGCGCGTTCCTGTGCGCATCGGATGAAACCGCGGCCGGCGCACTTGTATGTCTGCGGGCACAGGGCTTGACCCCGGGGCGCGACTGCTCGGTCATCGGGTACGGGAACACGCCGCTGGCCCAGGCCATCGGCCTGACGTCGGTTGATCCGGGATGGTCGCGGGTGGGAGAGCAGGTGACAGCCACCGTCACCGAAGCCATGACGCGGGGAAGCTTTCCCGAAGGCGTGTTCGCCGTAGCTCCCGAGCTGAAGCTGCGCGGCTCCTGTGCGCGCGCAATAAAATGAGGGGAAACATGAAAACACCTGTCGTTCTCGCGCTCGTCCTTCTCACCATTGGCTCCGCCGCCGCTTCGGCGCAGGCAAACGCGGGCCCCGGCATCGTGACGATCTCCTACGACCTTTCTCACCCGCACTGGATTGCCTCGAACCAGATTGCGGTGTGGATCGAGGATGACCATGGGGCATACGTCGCGACGGTTTTTGCCACCGATTTCACGGCGCGCAGGAAGGGCTACATAAAGCGTCCGCAAAGCTGCCCTGAATGGGTGAAGGCATCGGGCCTGGCAAGCCTCCCTGATGCATCGATCGATGCAATAAGCGGCGCCACCCAGAAACCCGGGCACCAGCAATTGACGTGGGCCTGCACCGACGCGGGCGGGCGCGCGGTCCCGCCTGGCGTATATACGTACAAGATCGAAGGAAACATGTCCTATGAAAAGCGGGTGATCTGGGAAGGCACAATAACGGTGGGTGGCACACCGGATGCATCCGCCGCGGCACCGACATACATCCCGGAGACTGCGCGCACCGCGGGAAAGCTCCTTGCGGAGGTCAGCGCGAAGTTTCAGCCCTCGCACTGAAGAGGGGGCCCGCGCGGCGTCGATTCTGGACACCAACGCAGCAGGGCAAAGGAAATTTGTTGACGCCTGTGAATGCAGGCGTTAGTCTGCCCGTGATTCAGGAGGATTACGAACATGTTTGAATTCGAGTTCGACATGCCGACCAGGGCGGTATTCGGCGCAGGCGCCGTGGCCAAGGTGGGCGGGATCGCGGCGACATTCGGGAAGAAGGCGCTGCTGGTGACCTACGACGAGGACTTCGTGAAAAAGGTCGGCTTCTACCAGAAGGTGGCAGAGAGCTGCAAGGCGGCCGGCGTCACGCTGGTGAGCGCCTTCGGGGTCAAGAGCAACCCGACCGTGGAACACGCGGCGGGCGTCATCGCCATTGCCAAAAAGGAAAAGCCCGCCGTGATCATCGCCCTTGGCGGCGGCAGCGCGATCGACGAGGCCAAGTTCGTCGGCATCGCGGCCGGCTACAGCGGCGATCCGTGGGACTTCGCCGCGGGGAAGACACCCATCACGACCACCCTGCCGGTGATAGCCGTGGTCACAATCCCGGCGACCAGCTCCGAGCTCAACGGCACCTCCGTCATGTCCTACGAGAAGATCCAGCGCAAGGACGGCTTCTCCAGCCCGGTCATGCGTCCCAAATACGCGGTCCTTGACCCCGCGCTGACCTACTCGATCCCGCTGAAGCAGACGGCCTACTCCGCGGCGGACATCGTCTCCCACCTCCTGGAGGCATACCTCGGCCACGGCCTCGACTGGGCCCCCTTCCAGGAGCATTACTGCCAGGGCTCCATCCGCACGATCATGGAGTGCATGGACCGCATCATGGCGGACCCCAAGGACAAGGAAGCCCGGGCCCAGATGATGTGGACCGCCTCCTACGCGTGGAACGGCTTCTACCCCTGCGGCCTCGGACCTGCCGATGCGACCATCCACGTCCTGGGCCACTCCCTGAGCAATTTCTATGACACTCCCCACGGCGCCGCCATGTCGGTGACGATCCCTGCGACCATGCGCTACTTCCTCGCCACCAAGACGAAGCGCCTGGCAGGCATCGCCCGCGAGGTATTCGCTATCCGCGAATCCGATGACATGGCCGCGGCCAAGGCCGGCATCGCCGCAATTGTCGCCTGGTTCAAGAAGATCGGGACACCCTCCACCCTCGCCGAAGCGGGGATCCCGGCGGATGCCATAGCGAAACTGGCCCCCGATGCCCTGAAGACGGCCCAAGCCTGGGGCCTGAGCGAGCTGTATACGCTGGACACCTGCGTCAAGATGTTCGAGCTTTGCAAGTAGAATAGCGCGGCAGCGATGGCGTTTCCGGTCCGTCGGGACTGGCGGACGACATCGCTGTTATTTTTTCTTGACAAGTGCCAAATTATCTCCTAATCTCTGACATCGGTTAATCACTAAAGATATGACTGTTCGCCTGGACAAATCTGTGGTTAATCCGGCTGGTTAAGCCGGAAAAGAGCTATAGACAGAAAAGGAGTCACCATGAAGAAGATTCTAGGTCTCGTTCTGATTGCCAGCTTCCTGACAGTGGCAAGCGGGTTTGCCCAGATCAAGGTCGGGCATGTCGTCTACGACCTGAAGCACCAGTACCACCAGGCCGTCGCGAAGGAAATCGTCGACTACGGCAAGAAGATGTACGGCGTCAAGGTCATCGTGCTGGACGGCAAGGCCGACTCCGGCGAAATCCTCAAGGCCGTGGAGAACCTGATCGCGCAGAAGGTCAAGGCCATCTCCGTCCACAGCCCCGACCAGGCCATGACCCTCGCGGCCATCAAGATGGCACGCGCAAAGGGAATCCCCGTCGTCACCACCCTCATCTGGCCGGCGGAGAAGATCGCCCCCCATGTCCAGCCGCTTGAAACGCCCAGCTCCTTCATGATGGGCCAGCGCTCTGCCCAGCACTGGCTGGCGGCCAACCCCGACAAGCCGTGCCGCGTTGCCATCCTCGACTTCGGCAAGTTCCCCGCGGTCGAGATCCTGCGCACCACCCCCTTCTGGGAAGGCGTGAAGGCGGTCGATCCCAACGCACAGCTCGTCACCCAGTTGAACGGCCAGGGCGATACCACCAAGTCCATGGAGATCACCCTCGACATCCTCCAGGCGAATCCCGAGGTGAACATCATCTTCGGCGCCAACGACGAGATGGCTCTCGGCGCCCTGGCGGCCTGCGAGCAGATCGGCCGCGGAAAGATGGACAATGGCAAGCCCCTGACGGAAGTCATCGCCGGCCTCGACGGCAACGTCTCCGCCATGCTGAAGGTCTTCGATCCCAACTGCTCCTTCAAGCTGACCCACGGGGCGGTCCGGGACGTCGCCCGCGCCGAGATGGACACGATGATGGGCATGATCTCAGGCAAGATCGATCCCAACAAGTATTCCGAGACCCAGGTCCTCAGCAAGGTCACCGACTACTGGGACAATTCGATCGACGAGGCCCAGGTTTTCCTCCAGGACAACTTCCTCTACAAGGGAAACCTGACGGCTGACCTCGCCAAGGCGACGAAGAAGTAGCTTCCGGCCGCGCTGTAAAAGCGAGAAAAGGCTCTTCCTTTTCTCGCTTTTTTTGAATGCGCGGGATGGGTCTGACCCCCGGGGCCAAAGCCCCGGGGGCGGTCTCACGACACCTTTCCCAGGATGGACCAGATGTTTGCACACGCGCAGTCATTGCAAATCGACCGGCAGAAAATCGTGCTGCTCTCGATCCTCGCCGCGATCGTCGTAGCGATGAGCCTCTTGTCGCACAAGTTCCTCCAGCTGAGCAATTTCCAGAACATCCTCCTGCAGCTTGCGCCCCTGATCATCATCGCCTCCGCGGCCAACCTCCTCATGATCACCGGCAACTTCGACCTCTCGATAGGGAGCGTCCTCGCCTTCAGCGCCATCATGCACGCCTACATGTCCAAGGCGGGCCTTCCCATCTGGCTTTCCATAGCCCTCTGCTGTGTGATGGCGGTTGTCTGGGGCATCTCGAACGGGATCATGGTCGGCTACCTCAACGTCAATCCGGTCATCGCGACCATGGGCACGATGTACGCGGCGCGCGGCTTTGCCTACCTGATAGCGCGCTGGGACGGCGGGGCCAACATCTCCGCCGGCCTGCCGGCCGAGTTCAGCGATTTCGGGCGCACGAACCTCTTCGGCTTCCTGCCGATCATCATCGTGTTCATGGTGGTGGCGGTAGCGCTGTTCATCTTCGTGGAGAAGAAGACCGTGCTGGGCCGCTACAGTTTCGCCATTGGCGGCAACCGCAGCGCCTCGGCGCTCTCCGGCATCAAGGTGCCGCGGATGACCATCATCCTCTACTCGCTGGTGGGATTGCTCGCGGGGCTCTGCGGCGTCATCCAGGTCTCGCGGGTCGGATCGGGCTTTCCCAACATCGCCAAGGGCATGGAGTTCGACGTCGTGGTTGCCATCGTCCTGGGCGGCACGAGCATGCTGGGCGGGTCGGGCTCCACCATCGGCATGATCATCGGCGCCTTCATCGTGGGTGTCGCGGCCAACGGTCTGAACCTGCTGAGCGTGCCGTACTTCTACCAGACGATCACGAAAGGCATATTGCTGATCATCGCGGTCTTCGCGGATCAGACGATCAGGCGGCGCAGCCAGGTGGGGAGGTAGATATGGACGGCGGCACATCCAATGCGTTGATGTCCATCAAGGGACTGCAGAAGC
>JBEKVA010000187.1:0-8086 GCA_049514475.1 Spirochaetia bacterium | reverse complement strand
TGACCGCCTCCTTCGCATGTAGCTCTGCGCTACTTTCACCCGATCGCAGCGCAACCTACGATACTGCGCTCGGGGCGGTCACTTCATCATCACTAAAGTCCCCCTCGGCGATTACCCTTGAGAACGTTCCAGTCCTTGCAAAACTTACGGACCTGGCTCCTGCACGACTGCTCTCCCTCGCGGAAGCCCTACAGGCTATTTGACAGCGCCGGCAAATGGAAGTAAGATTCGTACTCTCCCAGGATTCGAGACAAAGCCAGAAAATCGAAGGAGTGGGGAATGCCTGCGGTCCAGGTCTACTCGAAAAGAATGCCGCGTCTGGTCTCTGCGCTGGCCGCCCGCGAAAACCTGGGCGTCGCAGTCTTTGTGATAGGCATTTTCATCGTGTTTTCTCTTACCTCGGACTCGTTCCTCAGGCCTCGCAATGTGACGACAATACTCCACCAGGTATCCGTCCTGGGCATATGTGCCTTCGGAGGCGCAGTTGTCCTGCTCATCGGCAACATCGACCTCTCCATCGGTTCGTGTGCAGCATTCGCGGGAATCATCACGGCGTATTTCATAAAAACGGCGGGGTTCCCGATTCCCATCGCGTGCGTGGCGGGAGTTCTCTGCGGTGGCGCGGTTGGGTTGCTGAATGGACTCATTGTGACACAGATCGGGATTCCTTCCATTGTGGCCACTATTGGCACGATGACGCTGTTCCGGGGCCTCGCCTATGTGGTGTGCGGTAGAGGCGACGCCGCTTCATCCGGAATCATCAACCTCCCCAGTACTTTCAAGTGGATGGGCAACGAGCACCTGGGGCTGCTTCCGGTCAGCGTTCTTTTCACCGTCGCCGTCTTTCTCATACTCGCCCTTTTCATCGCCAGGATGCCGGTGGGGCGTCACATCTACTCCGTGGGCAGCAATGAAGAAGCCGCCGTTGTTTCCGGCATCAAAGTGAACAGGGTCAAGATACTTGCGTTCATTTTCTCAGGGATCTGCGCCGGCATCGGCGGCGTTCTTTCCGCATCACGGATGAACAGCGGCCAGCCCACGGCGCTCACCGGCATGGAGATGGACGCCCTTACCGCTGCCGTCCTGGGTGGAGTAAGCACCGTCGGCGGGAAGGGAAAACTGAGCGGCGTCATACTCGGCGTGCTAATCATCGGAATGCTCCAGAACTGGCTCGTCATGATGAATATCGAGTACTTTTACCAGCTCGTCATCAAGGGGACAGTGCTCATTGCGGCTGTCCTCCTTGATATGTTGAGAATCGGGAGAGCGGCCAGGTAACTGTCGGGGGCAGGACTTCAGGTCCGACCAACCCCGAGGAAAGGAGGAAGGGAAATCTGTCTGTCAGGGCGTGAAATGAAAATGGAAGACAAGAATACATGACAAGGAGGAATGGATGAAAAAGATTGCAGTAGTTCTGGTAGCGCTCGCGTTTGTTCTGTGCTCGGTGTCGGGATTCGCCCAGGCGAAGAAACTTGTTGTAGGAACAAGCGTGTATTCCACGGAAATCGAATACTTCAAGATCCTGAGCGATGCGTACAAGAAATCCGGTGCCGCTCACGGAGTCGACGTCCTCGCCACTGACGGTGAGAACAGCGTCGACAAGCAGACACAGATCATTGAAGATTTCATCAGCAAGAACGTCGATGGAATCATCATTTCCGCCGTGAATCCCGATGCGGAGAAGCCGGCGCTTGAAGAAGCGATGAAGGCGGGGATCCCCGTGATCCTGCAGGGACAGGAAAGGGTCGAAGCCAACTGGACCACCGCGAACGTGGGCTACAGCGAAGCCGACATGGGCCGCATGGCAGGAGAGCTGGTCGCCGAGAAAATCAACAAGCTCTACTCGAAGCTTCCCGTGGTCAAGGTGGCCGTTCTCGGTTTCCCGAAATGGCCGTCCTGCATCAGGAGGGCGGACGCGAGCGTGAAGGCGCTGCGGGACAACGTGAAAGGCCCCAAGATCCAGGTGGTCATCAACCAGGAAGCGGGGACTCGCCAGCTCGGGCTGCAGATAATAGAGACAGCTCTCCAGGCGAACCCGGATCTGCGGTGCGTGGTCAGCATCAATGACGACGGCGCCATCGGCGCGGTCGCGGCCTTCGAGGCGGCCGGTATCGACGTGGTCAAGGAATGCGCAATCGCCGGGTGCAACAACGACAGGGGCGCGCGGCCGTATATCCGTGACGGGAAGCTCCTGGGCAGCGTCGATCTGAATCACCAGGGACTGGCGGATGTCGCACTCGAGGCCCTGATGAATTACAAGAAGGGCGAGAAGATCCCTGAGATGCTGTACGTCAAGATGAACAAGGTGACGGCAGCGAACCTGGACAAGTTCAACTGGTAGTCAAGACAGCCAATCGAAATGACACGCCATGACGGGTAGTGTTCGGGCGGCGGGATCCGGTGTTCGGAATCCCGCTGCCATTTTCTCCTTCTGCCGACCTGCTTCACACGTGAGGAGGTGCTGACATGGGTACGCAGGCCGCAGTCCAGGAGGCGGCCGGCCTCCTGGAGTTCCGCGGCATCACGAAACAGTTCCCGGGCGTTCTGGCTCTCGACAAGGTCAGCTTCGGGATCCCAGCAGGGGAGATCCACGCCCTTGTGGGAGAAAACGGGGCGGGCAAGTCAACCCTGATCAAGATTCTGACCGGGGTGACCGCGAAAGACGACGGTGACATACTCATCGAAGGCCGGCCGGTCATGATTCGTCACGTGAGCGACGCAATCCGGCTTGGAATACGATGCATCTCCCAAGAGCTCCCGCTGGCGGGTTCCCTGAGCGTTGCCGACAACATATTCCTTGGTCAGGAGCTGAGGAATACCTTTCTTGTCAACGACAGAAAACAGCGCGAGTTCGTAAAGAAGTACTTCAAGGAGTATTCTCTCGAGATCAACCCCTCGACCCCTGTGGGGAAGCTCAGCGTGAGCCTACAGCAGATCGTCGCAATCATCAAAGCCACCATGACGGACCTGAAGCTTCTTCTCATGGACGAGCCGACGGCGACGCTTGGTGAAAAAGAGATTCGCACGCTCTTCTCATTCATGGACAAGATGAGGCAGAAGGGCCTGACGATTCTCTACATCTCCCACCGGCTGGATGAAATATTCGAAATCGCGGACAAGGTCACCGTCCTGAGAGACGGGAAATACCAGGGAACGAACAGGATCAAGGACATCTCCAAGGACCACCTCATCTCCATGATGTCAGGCAAGGACATCCACGATTCTTCGCTGGTCTATGATTCATCCAGGGTTGTCTCCGCACAGCCCGTGCTCGACGTGCGAAACCTCGGCTACGAGAAGCTTCTCACCAACATCTCCTTTACCGTGCAAAAGGGCGAGATATTCGGGATATGCGGTCTGGTGGGAGCGGGAAAAACCGAGCTTCTCAAGTGCATATGCGGGCTGTACAAAAGAGGAAGCGGTACGATCACTCTTGAAGGAAAGAGCATCAAGGACGGCAGGAGATCATCCGCACTGCATTTCGGTCTCGTTCCCGAGGACAGGAAGGGCGAGGGCTTGTTCCTCGATCTTCCCGTCCTTTCGAATATCACGATTGCCAGCCTCAGGAAGCTGCTCGGGTTCATATTCATCCGAAAAAGGAAAGAGGCTCGCCTGGGAGAGAAGCTGATAGCCGATCTTGGCGTGAAGGTGAGCTCCGCCAAGCGCCACGTGCGAGTGCTCAGCGGCGGAAATCAGCAGAAGGTGGTATTCGCGAAATGGGTGAGCGCGGGAAGAAAATTCGTCATGCTGGACGAACCGACTCGGGGCGTCGATGTTTTCGGCAAGCTCGAGATCTACAAGCTCATCAACAAGCTCTCCCGGGAGGGCAACTCGATCATCATCTCTTCCTCGGAAATACCCGAGGTTCTGGCAATTTGCGACCGGGTCGGGGTCATGCATCATGGTTCGCTTGTGCGGATTTTCAAAAGGAACGAGTTCTCCAAAGAGGCAGTGCTGAGAGCGATGATAGCTGAAGGATGAGGCTGTAATGAACCAGAACGGGAAACTGGCCCGCACAGACGAAAAAGATGCCGTAAAACCCGGCATGCAGTCACTCTCATGGCGGGTCTTTAGAAGGGCCTCATCGATTTCCAACATCGGCGTCTACGCCATCCTGGTACTCCTTGTCGTCTTCTTTGCGGTCTTCGCAAAGGGGTTCCTTAGCTTCACGAACGGCATCAACGTTGTGCGCAATATCGCGATTGTCGGCGTGGCGGCATTCGGAGAGGCCTTTGTCCTCCTGATCGGGGGGATCGACCTCTCCATCGGCTCGATTGTCGGTCTCTCCGGCGTCACGGCAGCCATTCTGATAAGGGATCTCGGCGTAGCTGTGCCCATCGCTCTGCTCTGCGGCGTCCTGAGCGGCACCCTGGTAGGCCTGATCAACGGGTTGATCGTCGCACGGCTCAACATACCGCCCATCATCACAACCCTCGGCACCTTCACCATCGTGCGAGGTGTGAGCAACCTCATTGCGAACGGGATGTCGGTATTCGGCATGCCCCCAGTCTACAAGGTGCTCGGGACCGGATATTTGTCGGTGTTTCCGATTCCGGTCGTGATCATGGTGGCCGTGCTTGTCGTCCTGTTCATCGTCTTAAATCAGACACCTTTCGGTCGCTACGTGTATGCCATTGGCAACAACGCAAAGTCGGCCAGGATATCCGGCATCAACATTCCGCGGGTGCGGCAGATCGTGTTCATCATTTCAGGGACGGCCGCGGGCATCGCGGGCGTTCTCCTCAGCTCTCGCCTTGACAGCGGGCAGGCGGTTCCTATAACGAACTTCGAGATGGATGTCATCACAGCGGTAGTGCTCGGAGGGATCAGCATATCCGGCGGAAAAGGCCGATTCATGGGAGTCCTGATCGGAGTGCTGATCATCGGAGTATTGCAGAACGGTCTCATACTGAAAAACGTGCTGTTCTACTCGCAGATGGTCATCAAGGGACCTGTTCTCCTGCTCGCCATCGGACTGGACATCCTGAGCCAGAAGACTTTCGCAAAATACTCGTGAAGGGGGACCCGATGATCAAGAAATCGATCAACAGGTGGGCATTCGATTCCCGGCTGGACGCGGAACAGTGCATCCAGATGGCGAAGAAACACGGTTTTGACGGGATCGAGCTGAACCTCGAAGAGACCGGGGATTTCTCCTTGACCACCGACAAACAGGATGTTCGTCGGATCGGCGAGATCGCCCGCAGGACGGGACTGGAAATAAGTAGCATCTGCTCACTGTTGTTCTGGAAATACCCCATCACAAGCGGAGACTCAAAGATTCGAGACAAAGGAATCATGATCATTAGGACCATGATCGATTTTGCCGCTGAGCTCGGGGTCCGCATTATCCTAGTTGTGCCCGGAATGGTGCACGCGGATCCGCCGTTGGACTTCGGCAATCCCCCGGTGAGGTATGCCGATGCATATGAAAGGGCGCGCTCCATCATCCAGGAGCTGGCAAAGTACGCGAGGCCAAAGAACGTCGTGATCGGCCTGGAAAACGTCTACTACAACAAGTTCCTTATCACCCAGATGGAATACATGAGATTCCTCGAGGACGTCGGGGATGATCACGTGCGGCTCTATCTCGATGTCGGGAACACGATGATCTGCGGCTTCCCGGAAGACTGGATCGAGTATCTGTCGGCATTCATATGCCAGATCCATGTCAAGGACCACGACAAGAACGTTAACGGTCTCTACGGTTGGAGAAACATCTTCCAGGGGCACATAAACTGGACGAATGTCGCAGGCGCTTTGAAAAAGACGCGATACGACGGCTACATCATTGGAGAGCCTTCGCTTTCCCCCTACCTATATCAGCAGGAAGAGTTGATCCGGGTAACGAGCAGCGGCCTGGAGCGTCTCAGGGAAATGGTTCAGGAATAGGCCGGGACGAAACTATAGGCACTACTCGTCCAGAAGTTTCTCTATATCCTGATCAGTCATCTCGCCTGACTTCCGGACTACCCCGCGCTTGTCAATCAGAAACAGCGCGGGGATGGCGTGGATGCGGAATGTGGTAATCTGTACACTTGAAAAATCGTACCCGCCCTGAGCGTCGGGCTCGCTCAGGAGGATGGGAAAGCTCAGACCGAGGGATTTGGCAGTCTGACTTGCCTTGGCGGCATCTCCCTCAATGTTGATGCCAATCACCTTCAATCCGCGGCCCATGTACTTCTGATATAGTTCCTCGGTTCCGGGAAGCCCATCCATGCATGGCTGACACCAGCTTGCCCAGAAATCAAGGAGAACGACCTGGCCGCGAAGATCTGATAGCTTGATTTTCTGCCCTGCGCTTCCCAGCACGTCCAAAGCGAAGTCGGGTGTTGTTTCCCTGGTCACGCCCCATTCGACATGCTTATCCGGTCCCACGGTGCATGTTCTGCCGCTCGGAAGCTCGAACGCGCGCATGTATTTCTCGCCTTCGGAGAAGGTTACCTCGATCCTCACGGATTCTGGAGTGTGGACAATCTTGTTGCCGACGGCGTTCAGCCAGAGAGTAATGTTGCCGTTCAGAGAGTAGAGCTTCCAACCGCCATAGATCTGGATGGGCTTGCTGTTTCCCACATCAAAGTCGACATCCCTGTATTTATTGACGAGCGCGATGTCATCGGGCCCCGGCGCGGCGAACATAAGGCCGGATGCCATGAGGAAAGTAGCAACCGCAACGCCTGCTTTCATACGCCCCCATCATCGATTCTCCAAGGGCAAATTACAAGAGGGGAGCGCTCCCGTAGAATAGGTAGAATCGTCATGCTGCGGGGGCGAGAATCCCCATGAAGTCGATATCGAATCTCTTGCTGGCCAAGGAGCACCGTATCTGCACCATGCCGTCGGCCCCTGGCGGTGACCAGGTCATCCCTCCACGTTTCATTCGTCCGGCGATCACGTTCTTGCAGCAGCTTTCGATCGTCCCACTTCCGATGGGAAGCCGCTGAGCTCGATATTCGTCGTAGCGCATTCTCTGTCGGTTTTCTGTGAAATAGTGAATCTCCCCCAAAAGGAAATCGGCGCGTTTCGTTCCTGGACCACTCTCCTCATGGAGTTGCTTCAACTCGGCAAGGAATGTGTCCACTGCACCGGCAAGAAGCATCGCGCGCCAGTGGCGAAACCGTTGTTCACACGCCTCGCTGCCTTCCCCGTACAGATTCTTGCTCAGATCTGAGACGTGTTCACAGGCATGAAAGAAGTCTAGGATCATCACGCTGCCAGCCGGAGCCAGATCCGGTACCCGATCCCAGATCCAGTTGGCCCCGTCGGCGAGAAACACACATTTCTTTGCTGGCCGGTTCGCACCTCGCCGACGCATCTCCATCCATATGCGGAGGAAGAACTCCTCGGCATGCTCGATCGCTCCGACATAGCTGTGGTTGCTGCAATACGCCTCCTCAGCATTGGTGTCCCAGAAGATCTCCGAAACGGCTGCCACCTTCACGTCACGGAAGCCAATCTCGTATTTCTTCTTCCCTTCGGCGTTTACATGTTGTCCGAGTTTCTCCCGCACCTTCCCCGCATCAATCGACACCGCCACTGTTCCCAGGATCGGGCGCTGCTCTTCGATCACGGCCCTTTTCTTTTGTCCTGCCGCGATCTCCTGCCGTCGTCTTTCTTTCAGTTTCGTACCCAACTCGTAGTCCATGTCCAGCGCTTTTCTCATCGATACCAGATCCTTGCCGTCAGGGCGGAATATCTGGTGAAACCAATCCAAGCTCCCTTGGTAGACCTCCCGTGCCGTGAATCCGCTGAGGATGTATTGCAGCCCTGGTGTGTGCTCTTTGCCGATCCCCAATTGCTCGTCCAACGGAATCCAACTCCCTTCACCTCTTTTTTCACCGATGTAGTACGCACGTTGATATCGGATCGTCTTTCAAGCCGTGGGGTGCTCCCATTGCGTCCTGAGCGTCATGTTGATTCTTCGATGGCCACATTTCGCATCTCCCAGGCACGCTCTCTCGTTAACCATCTCCCTAGCTGAAGCAGGAAGACCCTTGCTAAAGAACTTGGATGTTCTGTAAAAACCATTGACAACTACAAGAGGACCCTGGAGGCGATGCAATTGCTAACCTGGGAGCATCGGCTT
>JBEKVA010000186.1:0-8121 GCA_049514475.1 Spirochaetia bacterium | reverse complement strand
GGACTCGGTCTGAAGAAAGGCAAAGAGGTTTACGCGGTCATCAAGGCGAGCAGCGTGATGATCGCCACTGACTAAGTCGCGAAGACGTCTCGCATCGCGGTCTCCACAGGAATGTCGAAGCTCTATGGTCCGCTCGGCGACACCGTGGATCCTGCTGGCGGCACCCGGCACCGTCGTCTCACTCACGACCATTTCCGTCAGCCCTGCCTTCTGGATCCAGCCCGTGTCGAGGTCGAGGTATATGTCTCCGTGGTAATGGGAGCTGCCGACGGTCCGCACCTCCCTGTTTTCCGCGGCTTTCATCACCATCAGGAACGAGCTGCTGCCGCTGTCGAAGCCAACGATGGCACAAGAGGCCTCGTTGACCAGCCCGAGCCCCTTCAGCTCGAGGGTGATCTCCCCGTTGGTGAAATGCGATTCCTTGCCCGTGACGCCCTTGACATCCGTTGCCGCGGTGGCCCCCGCCGCCGCCCTGATGATCCTCGTGCCGATGCTCGACAGGTCCTGGATGCCGGGGCCGAGCTCGTTGCGCTGGGCAAAGAAGAAGAACGAGTGAAAGTCGATGAAGGCGTTGTAGACGTGGTACGCGTTGCCCGCCGGGAGCACCGCGCCGTCCTGGTCCACGAGCTTTTCGAATGGCTGGTGCGGGATGCCCAGCGTGCGCCCGTCCGTATCGGCGGCTCCCGCCACGTGTCGATACGTGTACGACCAGCCTTCGAGGGACGGGATGACAGCCTCGGGTGCTCCGCCCAGTTGAACGGTGAACTTGAGGCACGTGCAGCGGTCACCTTCTGTTCCCGCGCTTCGCTGCGGTGCGCACGCCACCGTCAGCCGGTACACATCGGTGCTGTTAATGGAGCCGTCAGGGGCGTGCATCATCAGCCTTGACTCCATTGCATAGCGTTGAGTGACGGCCAAGTGCGACTTTCCCAGCACAAATGCCTGGCGGACCGCCTCGGGGATGGGGCTCAGTGCTTTCATCGTTTTTCCTCTTTACAACAACAGTTATTATAACATAAGTTATTTAATCTGTCAAGAAATTTTTAGTGCGAAGGCAATTGTCGCCTATGCCGGCGCCAGGCCGCCCGCAGGCAGCGGCAGGCGCACCGTTACGGTGGTGCCGGAGATTTCAGAGGTCTCGAATGCAATCGATCCGCCCAGTGTCCGGGCGATAAGCTGCGCCGAATAGGCGCCCAGGCCGGTTCCGCCCGGCTTCCCCGCCGTCGCGAACTTTTCGAAGAACCTGCCGCGGATCTTTTCCGGGATGGCGCCGGCGTTGTGGATCGCGATGACACCGGCCTTTTCCCGTGCAAAGGAAAGTGTCACCGTTGATCCGGCCGGAGAGGCCTCAACGGCATTTCGCGCCAGGTTGAAGAGCATGGAGTAGAGGAGGAGCTCTTCCGCGCTCACGATGAAGGCCTCATCGGAACCGGCGATCCTGCCGCCTGCCCTGAGCTCCATGACCACGCCGCTCCTCTGCGAGATCTCCGCGAGGGCGGCCGCGATCTGCCGGCTCACCTTCAGGGCATCCGTTGGCGCCGCGCGCAGCGCGTAGGTCCCGTTCTCCATCCGACACAGGTCGATGGAGCGGTTGATCATCTCCAGCATCCGCCTCCCCGCATCGCCGAGCAGCTTCAGCATTTCCCGCTCCTCGCCGGTAATGGTGGAGTGCGCCATGAGAACCGGGGGAATGTTCAGGATGACCATCAGGGGGTTTTTCAGGTCATGGCGGCTGATCTGCTCGACCTCCTCGCGCAGGCGCGCGTTGTCCCGCAGGATTTCGTTCTGCCTTTTCAGCCGCCCCCGGGCGAGGGTCAGCTCGACGTGCGTCTTCACGCGTGCCCTGACGATGTGGGGGTTCACCGGCTTCACGATATAGTCCACCGCCCCGGCGGCAAAGCCGTCGGCCTCGTTTTCCACGGCACCCATTGCCGTGACGAAGATCACCGGTATCTCCCGCGTCGCCTCGTCGGCCTTGATGCGCCGGCACAGCTCCATGCCGTCCACGCCGGGCATGAGGATGTCCAGAAGGATGAGCACGGGCGGCTGCTCGGAGTGGATGAGACCCAGGGCGGACTGCGGGTCCGTTGCCGCCAGCACGCGGTAGTCGTCCTTCAGGGCCTCCGTCAGCACGGCGAGGTCCAGCGGCGAGTCATCGATGGCAAGGATGGTTTTTTTCCCGTCGGGGTCCGTCATGCGTGCGCCCCGTGGTCGTTGAACATCCGCGTGACGCCGCTGATCTGCTCGGCGGATTGCAGGAAGGCCGCCACGACGTCCGGATCGAACTGGGTCCCGGCGCCGTCCCTGACCATCGCAACCGCCGTCTCGTGGGGAAACGCCGGCTTGTACACCCGCGTGCTGATGAGGGCGTCGTACACGTCCACCACCGCCATGAGTCTTCCCGGAAGGGTGATGTCCTTGCCGGCAATCCCCTCCGGGTACCCTTTGCCGTCCCACCTTTCGTGGTGCGAGCCGGCGATCTCCCGCGCGACGCTGAGGAAGGAATGGGGGGAATCCATCATCCTTTCCGCCGCCGCGATCGAATTGCGGCCCAGGGTGGTGTGGGTCTTCATGGTCTCGAACTCTTCGGGGGTGAGCTTGTCGGGCTTCAGGAGGATCCGGTCGGGGATCCCGACCTTCCCGATGTCGTGCAGCGGGGCCGACTTGTACAGCATGTCGACCATGGCATTGGTGAGCTGATCGACATACCGGGGGTCCTCGCGCAGCTTCAGCGCCAGCAGCCTCATGGAATGTTGCGTGCGGCGGATGTGGTTGCCCGTTTCGTTGTCCCGTGTCTCCGCCAGGGACCCCACGGCCACCATCGCCGCGTCCTGGATGACGCCGACTTCCCGGGTCCGCCGCGCCACCTCCTGCTCGAGGTACTCGCTCTTGTCACGCAGGAAATCCCGAGCGCTCTTCAGCTGCAGGTGGGTGGCCACCCGCGCTTTGACGATGGCCGGGCTGATGGGCTTTGCGATGTAGTCTACTGCTCCCAGCGCGAGCCCCCGCTGCTCGTCCTCCACCAGGGACCTCGCCGTGAGGAAGATGACCGGGATATCAGCCGTCCGCGGGTTTTCCTTCAGCCGGCGGCAGACCTCGTAGCCGTCCATATCGGGCATCATGACGTCCAGCAGCACGAGATCCGGCGGGCTCTCCCGGGAGGCGATGTCCAGCGCCGCGTCTCCCGCCGTGGCGATCAGCAGCCGGTAGCTGTCCTTCAGGATGGAGCTGATGAGAGCGAGGTTGTCGGGAGCATCATCGACAATAAGAATGGTCTGCTTCCTGCCGTTGGTGGCCGTCATTTCGCACCTCCCTTCAGTGCGAGCATTTTTCCTGCCTCCGGATGCTTGCGCAAGGATACGCGCTCGGCAGTGCACGCGCGACCGGGGCTTGTCTGATTCTTTCATGGTATTCCGGGAAGCCGGCTGTCGGTGTTTGTCCTACATCAGGGAACCAGGCCGTTGCGGATGGCGTACTGGATGAGCTGGGCATTGGTCTGCATGCCCATCTTCAGCAATATCCGCGCGCGGTAGGTGCTGATCGTCTTGACGCTGAGGGAGAGCTCGCGGGAGATGTCGCTCGCCGATTTGCCGCCGCCGATGAGGAGGAATATCTGCATTTCCCTGTTGGACAGGCCCTCGTGAAGGGCCCTCTTCTCCCCGCCCTCGACGTAGGAGGCAAGCCGCTCGGCGACGAGGGGCGTGATGAATCTTTTCCCCGCCGCCACGGTCTGGATTGCGGGAATGAGCTCGTCGGTGGCATTGCCCTTGGAGAGATAGGCGGACGCGCCGTCGCGCAGGCAGCGGATGGCGTACTGCTCCTCGGAGTAGATGCTGAGGACGATGAGCTTCATCAAGGGGTGCTCCCTCCTGAGCTCCTTCAGGATGTCCAACCCGCCCTTGCGCGGCATCGCGATATCGATGATCGCCACGTCGAATTGCTGCTGGCGTGCCAGGGCGAGCGCCTCCTCGCCGTCAGCGGCCTCCCCGGTCACGACGATGCCCGGGCTCTCGGAAACGATCTGCTTCAGGCCCTGGCGAACAATGCCGTGATCGTCGGCTATGAGGACCCTGATCATGCCAGCCCTCCCATCAGGGGAAGGGGGATGATGGCCAGCACGGTTGTCCCTTCGCCCGGCGTCCCGCTGATGGCCACCTGGCCGCCCATGTCCTGCACCCTCTCCCTGATCCCGATCAGACCGAAAGAGGAGAAGGAAGCCGATTGCTCCTGCGTGATCCCCACCCCATCATCATGGACGACGATTTCCAGCCGCCCGAGGACTTCCCGCAGGGCGATGGAGGCGTGGGAGGCGCGCGCGTGACGGGACACGTTCGTGAGCGCCTCCTGCACCAGGCGGAATATCGCCGTTGCGCTGTTGCCCCCGATGCGGGATTCCTGGATATCCACTTTCACGGTGCACGGGATGCCGGTCCGCCGCGTGAAATCCGCGCCCACCCAGTCCACCGCCGAGGCCAGTCCCAGGTCATCCAGCGGCCCGGGGCGCAGATCGGCGGAGATGCGGTGAACCACCTGCAGGGTCTGGTCCGCCAGGAGGACGGCCTGGCGCGTCTTCTCCTGCACGACCGCTTCCGAGGCACCCAGCTTCTTCTCGATCCAGCGCAGCTCCATCTTCAAAGCGGTGAGAAGCTGCCCCAGCTCGTCGTGAATTTCACGGGCCACCTTCTTCCTCTCCTCCTCCCGCGCCGAGAGGAGGTGCACCGCGAGATTGCGCAACTTGCTTTGGGAGTCCTTCAGTTTCTGCTCGGCCTCCTTCATGGCGGAGAGATCGGTGAAGAAGGCGGCGGCGGCCGGCCCGTCGCCCAGGTCGATCAGCGTCACCGCCGCCATGCAGGGGAACTGCGTGCCGTCCCTCCGCATCCCCACCAGCTCGAACTCGACCTCGGCGGGCTCGCCCTGGGCGCGGCGCAGGGCGCGGTCCAGCACCTCCCGGCGGAACCGGGGAGAGATCTGGTCGGCGAGGCTTCGACCCGCGATGTCGAACCCGCGCTCAAGGCCGAAGAGGTCCATGTACGCGTTGTTGCCATAGATCATCAGTCCCGCCCGCGAGATGCCGATTGCCACGGGGGCGTTCTCGATCAAGGCACGGAACCGTTCCTCGCTCCTGCGCAGCGCGTGGTCGGCGTCATGCCGGGCGGTGACGTCGAGGTAGGAAACCTGCAGCGCGGGTCGGAAATTGTACAGTGTCCGCACCGCCTGCATCTCCACCCACCTCAGCCTGCCGGCCTTGTCGAACAGGCGGACCTGCGGCGCCGAGCGCGGCCCCTTCCCTGAAAGCACCTCCTCGATGGCGCGCGTCACCAGCGGGCGGTCCTCCGGGTGCACCGTCGCGGCAATGTCTTCAGGGGAGCTATTGTACACCTCGGCTAGGGAATACCCGTTGAGCCTGAGGAGGGCCGGGTTGCAGAACACGATGCGCCCGTCCTGGACTATGGCAACCCCCTCGAGGGAGTTTTCCGCAAGGACGCGGTACGCCTCCTCCGCGCGGCTTCGGGCCGTGATGTCCTCCGCCATGCCCGCGAACTGCATCCCCTGCGGGAGGGACATCGAAAAGATCGAAAGCCTGAGTATTTTCAGCACCCCGTCGGCTGACCTGATCTGCCCTTCGAAGACGTGAGGGCCCTCGGTGGGTCCTGATTCCCTCAGCCTCCCGAAGGCCGCGCTGAGCGGCGAGCCCTCGGCCTGCAGCAGCCCCTGCAATACCTTCGGCGTGCGGCCCAGCACCTGCTCCCGCGGCATGCCAGTGATCTGCTCCATGACCCGGTTCCACTCTGTGATCACGTTGTCGGCGCCTACGACGACCACCCCAATGATGTTCTGCTCGATCAGGCTGCGCAGCGTCGTTTCGCTCTCCCTGAGCCGGGCGTCAGCCTTCATGCGGTCATCGACATTCATGTAGGAGATCTGCAGCGCGGGACCGTCGTCGAGATCGATCCGCGCGGCGATCGTCTCCACCCACAGGTAGTGCCCGTCGCGATGGCGGATGCGCTGATGCTGCACGGGGGAAGGGGTGCCACCCTCTATCCGGGCGGCCATCGTGGCAACCGTTCGATCCCTGTCCTCGGGGTGCATTCTTTCGATCACGTCGGCGGCCGACATGCTCATAAGCTCTTCGGAGGTGTATCCCGATATCGCCGTCAGGGCCGTGTTGCAGAATATGACGCGGCCATTCTGGAGGATGGCGTATCCCAGGGGCGAAAGCTCGACCAGGGAGCGGTATGCCTTTTCGAGATGGTTGAACCCCACAGGCCTCCTGTATTAACCGCTCGTCCAGGAGGGAGTCAAGGGTTGGGGCGCTCGGTTTGCCTCCCTTCCTGGACAGAGGTAGATTCTCATTGTCAGGAAGGTGTCGATGAGAACGTTGCTTGTCGAAGCTCCCGGGAACACCCCGACGCAGGGAGCTTTTCCCTTCACGACACTGCCGGGGCTGTTCAGGTACGCGGTTGCCCGCTTCCGCGGCGAAGATGCCCTGAGCTGGCCCCTGGACGGCGGCTGGGTGAGCTGGTCGCACGGGGAGCTGGAGCGCAGGGTGAAGAGACTCGCCCTGGGGCTGCACGACCTTGGCATCAGGAAAGGTGAGAGCGTCGGCCTCATTGCCCCTTCCTTCCCCCTGTGGATCGTCGTGGATCTCGCCATCCAGGCGGCGGGCGCGGTGACTGTCCCGATCTTCAAGCGGATTTCCGAGGAGAGCTTCCTCCACGAGGTGAAAGACTCGGGGATGCGATTCCTCTTCGTGGGCAACCCCGAGGAGATGCCCATGGCGCACCGCCTTGCCTCGGGGCTCGTTGAGCTGGTGAGCTTCTGGTACTCGGGCCGGCACGAGCGCTTCGACGCGCTCGCGGGCAGGGGAGAGGAGATCGACCGCGCCGATCCCCGGCTTTTCGATCGGCTTTCAGCCGATGTGGCCGAAACTGACCTTGCCACCATCATCTACACCAGCGGCAGCACCGGGCTTCCCAAGGGGGTGGAGCTTACCCAGGGGAACCTCGTCTCCCAGGTAAGGGACGCGGCTGCCCGCTTCCGCATCGACCCGGGGTCCGACAGGTGCCTTTCGGCGCTGCCCCTGGAGCACGTCTTTGAGCGCATGGTCATGTATTTCTACTTTGCCAGCGGCGTTCCGGTTTCTTTCGTCGACGATCCGAAGCGGCTGGCCGAGTACGCGGCCTTCGTACGGCCAACCGTCATGACGGTGGTGCCGCGCATCCTGGAAAAGGTCGCGGACAAGATCTCCGAGGGGTCGCGGAGCGCAAAGGGAGCGCGGGGCATGCTTGCCCGCGCCGCCGTGCGCCGCGCGGGAAGGAGGGGCATCGATGCCCGTTCCGCCAACCCGATGGACGCCCTCTATAGTAAGGTCGTCTACCCGCACATGACCGCTGCCCTTGGCGGCAGGCTGCGCATGGTGATTTCGGGCTCCGCCCGGCTGGAGCCCGAGGTGGCACGGCTTCTCATCAACGTCGGCATACCGATCTATGAAGGCTACGGGCTCACCGAGGCAGCCCCGGTCATCGCCGTCAACTATCCCGGCGCGCGGCGGCTGGGAACGGTCGGCCCCCTGTTCCCCAGCGTGCAGGTGCGCATTTCGGAAGACGGGGAGATCCTTGCCCGTGGCCCCAACATCATGCGCGGTTATCACAACCTGCCGAATGCCAGCGCCCAGGCGTTCACGGCGGACGGCTGGCTTCGCACGGGAGACCTCGGGGAGCTGGACGACCACGGGTACCTTCTCATCAACGGGCGCAAGAAGGAGATGTTCAAGAAGTCGACGGGTGAATACGTGCCGCCGGGCCCCATCGAGCACGCTCTGTCCCGGATACCGTTCGTGGATACCGCGATGATCGTGGCCGACAACCGCACTTACGTCACGGCGCTGCTGTTCCCCGACCCGCAGAAGCTGCCGGCATACAAGGCGGGCTTCGGCCTCTCCGGGATGAGCGACGCGGAGTTCCTGAAGAGCGGGTTCCTGCGCGGGGAGACGCAGCGGCACGTCGATGAGATCAACGCCCACCTGCACCACTGCGAGCGGGTGGAGCGCTTCGCGATCCTGGATCATGCCCCCAGCGTGGAGACGGGGGAGCTCACCCCGACGCTGAAGGCGCGCAGGTT